>JACPXY010000047.1 GCA_016196285.1 Candidatus Pacearchaeota archaeon
AGCACGAAGCTCTAACGTCTCCATATCCTTAACTAGTATCTTTTCATGATTAAATAGTTGACTAAATAGTTCTTCTTGTGGAGTCATGATTATCTTTTTGTCTCTCAAATGCAACCTAAAACCGGCTGTGACGATGTCAAATGAGTTCTCTAAAGCCTCAACTAGTGAGACAGTCTGCTTCGCTCTTGTATTCAAGCTCTACTTCTACACTACTTCTACACTGTCTCACTAGTAGCTAGTTCAATCTTGTTCTTCTTTTTCTTTCGGCAACGAAGCCGCTTCGGACATTGTAACAAATTTCACGGTTCGTGTGGCTTTCAGTAATGTCGCCAGCTTGAATATGAGAGAGGCTGGAACTTCTACCTCATCGTATTCATATTCACCATCTTTACTTCCGGCTACTGGAGTGCCAGCACTGCTAATTAACACCTTACCATTTTCCTTGATGCTAGCATGAATCCCGTAGTGGTCAATCGTTAGTGGTTGATGAACATATCTCTTTACTTTTCCCTCGTTGTTTTCGTCTTTCAGTTCAGGAGTGTTACGGAATGGCATTTTAATACCCTCTTTCTAGTTTCTGTTAGCGTTTAGCTAACTCTTCAGGCTGGTTAATTCCAGCGACTAGTTTATTGGTTTATTTTCTGCAGACGAGTCTACAACCTCTGTCATGTTTAATTTAATTCCTGCTTCTAACAGCCATGTCTTATTGCACTTGTTACACTTTACCTTTCCTACCTGTGACATTATTGCGTTATGACAACGACAATAGAATACTATTATTACGTTTACTCCGACAATTTCTGGTTGTCCTATGATTGGAACTGTCATTCTACTCTTGTTGAAAACTGAAGTCCAGTAATTCTAGTGGAAGATAACCTTCACCGATTACATCCTGAACACATTCTACCTTCCTACCATGTAAGTGTTCTATGTTAAACCAACCTACTAAGGTATTAGAATCTAATTCAACCAGATATTCCTTACCTAATAAGGATTTATCCAAAATCTCAATTCCATCTAGCTCTACTGATTTCAATTTAGCTTTAATAATCATCTTTCTTTTCCTTTCTCTCTCCGTGCTTTATTCTCCAGGCTATTTCGCTGGCAGTGTCTCTTTTGGCTTTTAGGATAAGAAAATCAGTGGTGTTGGCGTTCATCTTTTCCTGATACTCTTCAGCTAAATTGAATGCTATTGTCCAGCATTCATGAACGGTTTTAGCTTTGTATTCTTCTTCTTTCATTAGCAGATTCACCTCGTATGTGGTTTAGTTTCTCTTTTACACTTCGGGCAGTACTCAATATCTTTTTTCATTTTAGTTTCCAATTATGCCTTGCCGCTAGGCCATGACCGAAGCTACTACCTAGTAGTATTCCAATCGCTAAGGCTTTGTGGTGATTCTTCCACAGATATCTAGTCGCTGTGAACTCTAATGTTGCTATTCCTGATGATATTGCTATCTGAGCAATAGGGGATTGAGTTAGAACGGAGTTTATTTCATGTGCTCTGACGGCTCTAGCATGAACTCCACTGGCAATATCGGCAGTAATAGTCGCTAAGTAAGTGGTTAAAGCTAGTTCGTATATCATGTTAGTCTACCTCTTCTAATGCTTTCTGTATTTTGTTCACTTGTTCAGGCGTAAGATAATCGGGGTCTCCAGGCTTAGGCTGATACCTCAGACTCATATTATCAACCATCTTTTGCAGTTCACGAATGCGTTCGTCTTGCCAATCTTCAACGAATTGCTCTAAACTTTTTGACTCTTTTGGCATAATTACCTCCACTTGATACCGGGATTTTTTAGTAATGCTTCGTACATTGCTCCGAGAAATTTGTAGTATGTTGTTTTTAGCCTGATGCTTATGGCATGAATTTCGGTTGGTACCGTTTTGAGGGTTTCCCAAAACGCCACCAATTTCAGAAAGTTTTGATGTCGTAAAACACTTCTCGGAACATAATAATCGCGACTATAATGGGTCTTTTCTGATTTCATATATCTCTCCTATTTTGGAAGTAATCCGTGTCTGACCAAGAATAACCTGCGCAAGTATTCTGACATTTCGTAGTACCACATTGGCAGAGTTTCCCATGTCATATTTCTCTCCTATAGCACTTTGTGCTCGGCTTGTCTGAACTCTCACCATCAAAACAGATGAAGTAGTGAAAGTGATTTACTGCATACTTAATAGAGTAATACCAACAAGGATAACTGATAACCCTTCTGCACAAGCAACAACGAATATAACCTGAACCTGAAGATTGAATTGAGAATTGAACGATTTTGGGAGGCGAGAGAATTAAGTTGAACTTTTTGATGACACTAGTTTGAAGGCGTGCAGAGCCAGAAGAGAGATTGAGAATGTGACTAAGATTGCCCTGTGTTGGACTATTCGCATTTCCGGCAATAATAGTTATCTCTTCTGTCTTAGTTGTTCCTGAAATACCAATGTTAGTTAATATTTCGGACTTTGTTTTTTCATCCAACATTGTTGAGTTCTCAGGATTGCTCACGATGGCTCACGAAGGTTCTGGCACGTTCCGGCGCTTCGCGCAATGGCTGTAAGTTGTTGATGCGTAAGGACTTAGCCTCACTTCGTAGCATGAACATACGTGTCTACCTGAGAGTATAGCACATTGCTGGCTGGTTGTCAAGGCCCCCCCTGTGGGGGGGTGTTCTATTTATCTTATATATAATAATATATATAAAAATATATAATAAAAAGAATAGATACCCTAAAACCTACCTTACAAGACCGGCCCGACCTCCGGCACACTGACGGCCAGACACGTTCATTTTCGCCGTAACTCGTTGTGTTTACAGGCACTTAGACGTGAAACGGCGCAAGCCAGAACCTTCCGGAGCCATCTGAGAACCTTCCAGAACCTTCGTGAGTCTGCCGGAGCATTTTGGAAGTTTTCAGGCAATTACAATTTTTGTGCTTGACATTCTCATCGTCTTTTGCTATACTTCTCTTGTCGGAATAAACCGACTAGGAGGGTTTCACAATGGCAGTAGCCGCACAGACTCCGCAGGAACTCGCAGTTGAGCAAGCACAGGCAGTAGCGAACGTCGAGAATGCCAAGCGTTCCGGAAAGGGAACTCGAATCGCCGTAGGTCAAACGAGAGGTAGAAATCCACACGTCATTTCATGGGAGAGATTCGATGATTCTCTTCCTGACACTCTGCCGAAAACGCTGAGTGAGTTCATGGAAATCGCCAAGGTGAACGATGAGCCCACTATCGTTTCGTATCTGCTCGACGGATTCAACAGTGCTGCATATACTGCAGCGTCTGATCCCGTGGCTGAATTCGTCGAACCGACCTGGAGTGAAGATGTTCAAAAGCAGTTCCGTATAGTTGTGCGGAACTACAGCAATGCGACAGGCGTTTCGATTGAGGATGCCGTTGCACTCATCAAGCCGGGCATTGTGAAGTCTCAGCTTGCGAAGTAGCTGGAGTTTCTCAGTCGAGCCTAGTGAGAGCATAAGCAGTAACCAAGCTGCTGGTAAACTGAGAGAATGGCGCCTGAGATAATATCAAAGGCGCCATTTTTTTGTTCAATCATCATTCTCAGCGTAGTAATCAAGCTCGACAGTCTTGAGATTCGCGCGCGTAGCGTGATGCTGCTCGGCTCTGACAGCACCTTCAGCCGCAGAGACATTGATTAGATGTGGCCAAACGTTTTCGTTCTCTAATACCCTAGCTGGTTTCCCCAGCATAGAATAGTGAGAAGGAATGGTGCCGCAATACTGGCAGTGGGTCCGGCTGGCGTGGTTCAACGATTGACAGATAGCACATTCATACATTGTTCAATATCCTCCATATTGAGAGAATGAAAGAACGAGAAACCGAAAACCCTACGAAACGATACATTCGATAGCGTGTAATCATTTCACCCTCTTTCCACAGACTGGACACTTTTTGTCAATCATTTCAACTGCAACAAGCTTGCCACATGACTTACAGTAGATGTGTTTGACCATTTCAGCCCCCACCATCATGATAGCACAACGGCTGCCAGGTGTCAAGTACTGTATATTGCGTGAGTATTCAAGACTCATACTATATACGATATGAGTGTTAGTGACTAAGATTACATTCTTGTGTTCATTATTACATTCTTGATTTATACAATATCTAGTGCCATACACCCCTAACACCCACCATATATAGATGGATGTCAATGGCAATACAGTGCGGACCATCGAGCTATCTCCAATGAATAATTCTAATGAATAATTCTAACAAAAAAATAAAATTAATAGAAACGTCTGAAATTTTCAGGAACTGAACTATTCATAACACCAGAATTCATTAGACTTTTCCTACTTGACACGCGAAGCGAGACGTGTTATGCTAGAGCTGAAGGGCGAGGTGTAAGAAAGAATGATTTTATCTGATAAAGAAGCCGCAAAGAGGTTATCAAGCCCGTTGAATCTAATAAACAGATTAAGAAGTGCTAGTACTAATACGAATAATAGAAAATCTGCTATGAGTTTATTTGGAATAGGAAAAGATAAAAAAATAGAAAAGATAGAAGAAGTAAAAGAAGAATTAAGAGTAAGTTTTAATCCTTTCATTAACAAAGATACTAATAATACTAGTAATACTCCAATAACATTACCACAAACTAAGATAATCCTGCCACTAGCACCTCCAGTCCTACAAATTCCTTCATCTCCGCAGATAGACGACATCTTGAACGGCTCAGAGAGCCAGATTAAATTAAGCTTAGCTCATGATAATGCTTTGGAATTATTGAATAGGTCAGTGGACATATTATCAGAGAAGTTGGATGATGTCAGAGCTGATAGACTTCCTAGTGTTATTTCAGCTGCTAGCAAGGTTGTAGAAAGCATAAGAAAAGAGCGCAACGAAGTTGTGAAGAACTCTGACAGAGAAGTTCACTATCATTTCTACACTCCACAACAAAGAAAGGTCGAAGACTACGAAGTCATTGATGTGACTTCATGAAGAGTCCAATGGTAGAGTTTGATCTTCAAAAATTTCTTTCAGAGATACAAGCTGAGAACCGCATCAACAACTCGATACTAAATAAAACGGTAGAGAATGGTTTTGCTGAGATGAGAGGTCGTAATGATATAATCACAGCTAATCTAAACATACATGAGAAATTAGATATAAGCATACAAGCAGGAATAGAATCTAGACTTATGGCAATTGAGAGTGTAATGAAGAGTGCTAAGTGGTTTCTAAGAGCTGGAATTGCAGCCTTCATGGCATTCGCGTTTGATTTGTTGCTACATCATTTGGGAGTGAAAATCTGAGATGCCATCACAAATAGCCGCAATGAGCGGTGTTCCATTTAAACAGCAGGATGCGCAATCTGCTCTTGGTAATGGAACAGTATTAGCACTTCCTCCTTCATTTAGAAATCATACTTGGCTTATTATTGGTTCTTCTGGAGTCTCTGCTGGAGCTGTTCAAATAGAAGCTTCTAATGACCCTGCTGATTCTGCAACTTGGGGTCTGGTAACGGCAGCTCCTACTACCGTATTAGCTAGCACAGATATTTTAATTACAGTAACTGGCATATTCAATTTCGTTAGAGCTAGAATTAGTACGGCTATCGTTGGTGGAACTGTGACAGTTCAATATTCAGGAGCAAAGAGTTACTAATGAAGAGGCTAAACTTTAAATCGATTGGTTATATTTTCTTACTTATAATGGTAGTATTTATAATTCTATACTCTCCTTACAAATCAACTTCAGCACAAGTAATTATTCAAGGAGTTCAACAATTTGGCACTAGTAATATCAGTACTGGAAGTGTTTTAACATTTGGAGCCGCACCGAGTGGTGACAGTGGTATTTCAAGAACAGCCGCTGCTACATTAGCAATAGGAAATGGAACTCAGGGTGATACTACTGGAAAATTAACATTTTCTACTTGGAATGGCAACACATGGGCTACTGGAACAGGAACTTTATCTATTGCTGCCGCTAAAACTTTAACATCGTCTAACACACTAACATTAGCCGGAACAGACGCAACTACTATTACATTTCAGGGAACTGACACGTATGTAGGCCGTGCTACTACTGATACATTTACTAATAAAACATTTAATACAGCAGGAGTGGGTAATATATTCCAGATTAATGGTACTGGTATTACAGCAATTACTGGAACTGGTAGCGCAGTTTTAGCTACATCTCCTAATATTGTTGCCCCAGTATTATCTGGAACTACCACAGGAACATATACATTAGCTGGTACTCCTACAATTACCGCGCCGTCTATTAGTGCTCCAACATTTTCAGGAACTGCTTCTGGAACATTAACAAATTTAACTCTTGTAACTCCTACATTGGGAGTTGCTACAGCAACGACATATAATGGCAATACTCTAACGACTGGAACATATACATTAACAGGCGTAGCAGCTAAAACTCTAACATTTAACAACAGTTTAACATTAGCTGGTACAGATGCTACTACGATGACATTCCCTACTACATCTGCAACTGTTGCTAGGACTGATGCTGCTAATACTTTTACCGGCATTCAGACTTTTTCCTCTGCTCCAGTCCTTTCTACTGGAACTCTGACAAATACTGGCACTATTACGTTTCCTACTAATACTGGATCATTAGGAACTGGATATTCATGTGGTAATGCTATTGCTGCTAATGGTACATGTGCAAATACTGCTCAAGCTGGAACAATGCACGCAATATTTGGTAGTGCAACATTGGCTGCTGGTGCGTCTACTATTACTGGTATTTCACCTGCATTTACTTCTTCTACATCTTGGTGGTGTGCGACTAGTGATACTACAACAACAGCTAATGCCTCTAGAGCTGTTCCATCAAGTGGAACTGCTTTGGTATTTGCTGGGACTGCTACTGATGTTATTGAATTTGTTTGTATGGGTAACTAATGAATGATCTGATAAAGAGATATGGAATAAGTATATTGGTTGTTATTAGTATATTTATCATATATCATATCTATCAGTCATATCGACATTTTGAGTGGGTTAATGTAAAAGATTCAAATGGTTTATCTTACGCAATTCCTGGATGGAGAAAATGAAAAGAATTAATTGCCCAATTGCTACATAAGAGAAAGGAAGGAGCAAAGTCTTACTGAGAATATGAGAAAATCAACTACTGGTTGGGTTGTTGCCCTCGCTGCTTTTGGCATGATGGCAGGATTGATAGGGGCAGATTTAATTCAGCTAATGA
>JACPXY010000048.1 GCA_016196285.1 Candidatus Pacearchaeota archaeon
GTTTTCTTCTCTCTTTTTTCTTGCACTGCTAGTATCTTTTATCTCCTTTGTTTCTGCTAACACATATATTATAGACCTTGGATTTACAGTTTCCGAGGGAGTTTTCACTACCGGAGAGCGCATTGAATTTGTCGGCTCAGCATTCTTCAAGAACTATTCCTCTAATGGAACCCAGGTGACCAGCGGCCGTACCGCCCTACCAGGTGTGACTGTCAACTTGACACTCCGCAATGCCACTGAGAATCTGACTCTGTACAACTTCACGACTGACTCTCTAGGAGTTTTCCGCTCGCGGAGCGACTACTCTCCTGCTGCACTTCTTATCAGCGCGCCAAACAGCTCAGGAACATACTATCTTCGGGCAAGCTACCTTGACCCTGAAAATACTACATGGTCATCTGAGGTCTCTCTTCATGTAGTTAATCAGACAATTGATCGTGCACGTGTGAGCATGGACTCTTCAACCTATAATCCTTCTGATTCCATGACTGTGCTTGTTGAATCGTATCGAGAGCTTGGAGATAGAATAGTGTTTGTGAATAATGTGACTGTGAATGGTTCTATAAGGAATGTAACTAGTAAAGCGATTCTCTCCTCGTTTGAGTGCACTACTGCTAGTAATGGAAAATGCACTGCTTCAATAAGCGCTCCTTCAACCTATGGCACCTACCTAGTGGAAGTGAATGATTACAAATCATTTGCTACCTTCAGAGTTATTCCCTTTACAGCATTCGTGTATATGAAAGATGAGACGGGTAAGAGTGTCAAGAATACCTTCTCACGAGGAGAGCAGGCAAGCGTTGAAGCAAGTGTGGTAACTAATGCGAGTAATGATGTCTACACGTTCTCAGGATATATTGCTGATTCAGACGGCAATGTAGTCAAGACAATTAATGAGACTAACTTGGCAGCGAACAGCTCATATACTAATAAATTCCTATTTACTGTGGATAGCACAACATTTACTTTTGGCACTTACTATGCACAGGTTTCTGTCAGTAAGCAGAATGGCGGCACTATTGTTTTGACTACCGCCTTTGAGGTCAAAGACTGGACTATCTCAGTCAAGAGACGTGATACTGATTCGGGATTTGCTTATGATTATAATGCATTTACCAATAAATCATTGTACTTTGAGGCATATCCTACTTATCGAGGCAATGGTTCAATTATTGCTAATATCAATAGTACTTCTTTTATGGTAAATCTGACTGATAAATTGGGGAATACTCTTGCAAATACAAATATTAGTTGGAATGCAACCTGTGCCAAGACAGGGTGTTACCAATCTGTCTTTAGCTCACCAAACATTACTGGGCAGTACTCTGTTCTGACAACGCTATCTTATGAAGGGTCTATCCAAACTTCACGCACAACACTATATGTGGTGAATTCAGTCATGTCTGCACAGTCAACAAATGTGGAAGGCAGTATCAAGGAATTATTTGGCTCGAATGAATTCATTTATCTTGCCTTGCAGACATACAATGCGACTGCTCGTTCCTTGAACGTGACAGATGCCGAAATATTCTCTGTTACATACATGAACAGCACAGAATCTAATTACACCAACGTTTCTTCTTTTACTCTTGTCAATGCGTCGAATGCCCAGTTTGAATGGGCATGGAATGCATCTTCTCAATTGTTTAAGCTTGATGTGCCTAAAGCAGGAGGAGTATATGCTGTTTCAATCTTCGCGGAAAATAGGACTATCGCCACCAGTGCCAAGTTCGTAGTGAATCCTTACGATATCTGCGCTTCTCCGAAGAATACACCCGGGACAGTAAGCACATCTTTGGGAAGCTATTACTATGTCTGGCAGTTCAAGACAACTGATAAGGTTTATTTTGAGCTGAAAGTTATTCAGGCATCGAATCCTCTTGGAAAAGCATCTGCATCCAACTTTACCAGCGGCGGCAATGGCACTGCGAATTACGGCAAGGGAAATGCATGCAGTGTTGACACGCAGACACAGCAAGTAGTAAGCAATGCAACAGTTACCGTTGTTAAAGTGGTGAATACAAACAATGGCGTTACATATGCCTTGAATACTACTGATTCAGTGTGCGCTGCAAGCGATACATCTGGAGGGTATACGTGCACAGTTACTGCAGCATCAAAGTGGGATGGCGGCACCTATGCAGTGGAGATGCTCGTGACTGGACAGGATGGAAGCTCTGACTTGGTGCATGGTTTATTTGAAGCACGAGCATTCTACTTGTATGGTTATTCTTCGAACTGGCAGAACAGCCCTGACAGCAATCTAAGCTTGACTGTGCGCATGTATGAAGCAGGCACGAATTGGTGGGGCAACTATGGAAGCGGAGGCCTTTCAGGAACAGTAAAGGCAGAGAAGATTGAATACATGGGCAAAGATGGCGAATGGGTCTGGCCTCCTGTTGATTCAGGATATAATTCTTCATTACTTAATACTACTACTCTGACAACAGGCACAGGCTCGCTTACCCTTCCTGTCTCAGGTGCCAAAGGAAGCAAATGGCAGACTGGCAACTATCGCATTATCCTAAAAGGGACTGATGCATCTGGAAATATTGATTATGGATATGTCTGGTTCTCTGTTCGGCAATGGGATGCGTACGGCATGCCTGCTGACTGCGGTGCATCAAGCTGTAATCATAAATCCTACTTCAACTCGAAGGAGAATATA
>JACPXY010000049.1 GCA_016196285.1 Candidatus Pacearchaeota archaeon
GAACTTCTATGAGCCATTCGGAGAAATCTATAGTGGGAATGAATCCTCTCGTTACTTATATACAGGTCAAGAACTCGACCAAGATACGGACCTGTATTATTATGGTGCTAGATATTACGACCCTTCTATACCTCTCTTCATCCAGCCAGACCCTCTAATACAAGATATCTACACTCCTGCTGATTTAAACAGATATGCCTACGTCAGAAATAATCCGTATAAGTATACTGATCCGAGCGGGAATTTTGCGTTTTATTTCGGAATCCAAGGACAAATAGGGGCTTTAATCGGCGCAACGAGTTCGGGAGGATTAGTTATTACCTATTCTCCTTCCCAAGGATTTCAAGTAGGAGTCTATGACAAAATAGGCAAGGGAGGAGTTACTACTCCTACCTTATCGGCTGCTTTTGAATCAGGTATCGCTCCTTTAGTAAATAGTTTATCTGAATTTGAAGGATCAAGTTATGATGCTGGCTTCGACATTGGCGAGGGGGCATCTGCGGGGTTTGGGATTAGCTTACCTAGAACTAATGAAGGAACTATTAGTCTAAATGGAGCGTCTCTTGAAGGGTCTGCTACTTTAACTGATGCAAACTTGCCATTGCCTGCTTCAGCTTATGCCACTATATCCGAGACTTCAACTATATGCTTCTTCGGCTGTAAAGACAAGGAGATTAAGAAGATTAAACTATCTAATATACGGGAATATCTTAGTATTGAGCAGCTTTATAAGCTAAATGCAAAAACTAAGACTACCGGGGGAGCAATCTATTCTGAAGTTAAATCAGAAGAAGACTCAGAGAAGGATAAGGAAAAAGATAATAAATGTGGAGCTACTATGAGTTGTACGGGGAGACAATGATCTTAGAGAATCTAATCTTATTTTATCTGAATGTCTTAGGAATTTTGTTCCTTATTTCTTTCCTACTTGCGTTTATCTACTGGAGCAAATTACTTTATTATCTCTATATTGAAAAACCTCAATACTGGAATAAAATATATATTAACAAAGTCTACCCTCGATGGAAGATTTTCATTGCATTTTATCTCGGCAAAGAATACTTTGGGAACAAAAAGATAAAAGAATTAAAATATGAGCTCAGAAAATATTCTCTTTTTTCAACAATCATATTTTTATTATTGGTATTGTCTGCTATTCTTGGGGTTATCTTCTTATGACAGCATTTCTATATTTCATATGAAGATTAAAGATAATATCTGGGGACTGATATCGATGATTATATTTATCCTAATTTTCTTTCTGCCGTTCTCAACTTCCTACTCAGACCATCTCGGTTCTACTACTCTCGTCACGAACCAGAGTGGAGACATAGTAGAAGAAAGCCTAATTTACACTGTGATGTGAATCTTTCTTAAACAAATGCAGTTGTCTGCACGCTCCTTGGAGCGTGCTTTGGTGAAGCACCATAGTAATAAGTTGTGCTGTTCGCAGAGCGATTTGATTGTAACATGTTACCTATCTCATTATATGCGAAGTCAAATACATATTCATGTCCGGTTCCTGTACTGTTCGCATGTAGTAACCGATCAATATCATCATAGCGCATCGAGCGAAGTATCGCGTGTATAGAATCGTTAATCTGCATAACACTACCAAGCGCATCGTACTGATAGATAAGATGCTGCTTGTTTCCTGTATTAATCGACTGGATTCGGAAAGTTGAGCCATTGTAAGTATAATTTGTCACCTGCGCGTTCGCATAGGTGAAGTTAAGAGGTGCGTTAATCTGGTTGTAGCTTGCATTCACCACTCCCTTGAGCGATCCAGGAAGCCCCTGCAATCCATAAAGATACGTCAACGTTTCGCCACTCGGTAGTTCTTCAGAAATCTTGCGATTGAGAGAATCATAGGAGAAGGAAGTGGTGAATGATATGCCTGAGATATTCTTAACTTCACGAGTCTTTCGGAGCCGAGAGTCATACACATAACTCATGTTCATGCTGTTCGTGGCTATTTGGGAGAGTGTGCCATTCAATGAGCCATCATAAATATACAAGACCGTACCGCTTGAGTCGCTTTCTTGTATCTTGCGATTGAGAGAATCATATCCAAGCGTCAGTGTTGTGTTCCTGGCATCAGTTTGTACAATGAGATTCCCCCCAACATCGTAACTGTAATTCCATATCCCCACATCAGGATCGCTCATTCTGATCTTCCTTCCGAGCGTATCATGCGTATAGTTAATCGTGTTATTAAGAGAATCAATGATGGCAGTGACTTGAGAAGCACCGTCATATGTATATCTGGTGAGATACGAGATATTGCTATTGTAGAGACGTATATATGTAATCTTTCCGTATGCATCTAAAGTCTGGTCTCGTCGATTATTTTCTTCATCATGCATTGTGCTCTCCCAGTGTTGATAACTCATATTCTTGAAGCTTCCGTCAGCATTTGTTGTTCTGATAGCCCGGTCAATCGCATCATACGTATAGTTGATGAAACCAGCAGACTGGTTGGGAGCAGTGTAATTCCCATCAAGCGCGCCCAGGTAAGGCAATGACTGCCGAACAATCCTGCTCGTATTATCATAATAGACATCGAGAACAATCTGTTTTGAAGAATCATCGGATTCCCTCTTTGTCTGCAATGTCCTGCCAAAGCCATCGTAAAACTGGTACTCATCAAGTGTCAGGATTGTTCCGTTCTGTTCCCGTTTCTTAACAGCCATTCCTTCAGGAGCAGTGCCATCAAAGTAATACGTATATTCAACAGTAGGATACGTCAAATTATCATAGATAAATATCTCGTTCACCTTCCTCCCAAAGATATCATAAGAATGGGTGGTGCTGATGCCGTTCGCATCGACTGTTGCCAGCAATGCTCCTGTGCCTAAGCTATAATTATACTCAACACGCTGTCCTCTCGCATTGACAATACGGTTTGCAAACGTATGAGTAGAATCGTTAATCCCATAGATATACGAAGTCAGATTGCCTCTCGGGTCAGTCACATTAATCACATTACCAAAACCATCATGGGAATAATTGGTAATCGGATTGTTTCCTGTTTCCAACCATTGTTCAATCGCACTTACACTACCTTTAGTAGGAGCAGTGCCGTACGCAAGACCGTCATACGAATAGAGTGTTTCTCGGAGCTTCGTGCCATTCGGCAGTACGAATGAGTAATTCTTGCGCGTATTCAGAATCCAGACTTGACTGTTATTCAGATAAGTGGAATATTCATACCGCTCATCGCCACTCACGCTGATATCTCCAGAGTTATTAACCAGTAGTATGTTTTCAAAAATATCATATGAATAACTAATATTCTTTATCTTTGGATTCGACAGAGAGCCATCATACGCTATCTCAGAAATCCCTAAAAGTCGAGTCTCGTAAATTGAACTAGTTTGCGTGTAATTCCACTCCTGTTCGGAACGCTGATACGGATTCCCATTCAAATCAAATGTCTCGGTCACGTATTCTCTTCCCTTTCGCGCAACATCCTGATGGAACAGATGACGGATTAGCCGGGCATCATTCCGCTCTTCAACTATTGAGAATCCCCGAAACTCTTTTTCTACGTGATTGTACTCTCCACCTGAATAGTTATAAGTAGTTATCGATTGAGTGCGTTGGCTTCCATTCACTCCATTATCTTCAGTGATATTTGCAACTACATATACATTGAAGTCAAGTTCGCTCCTGCCCGTGCTGGCATTCACATTACTCAGAAATGTAGACCTTTGGTAATCTATCGTTATGTTGCCTCCCAATGAAGTGGTAATAGTTCGCAGGAGAAAGACCTTAGTAGTGTTACTCAAGTAGGTCTGTTTTGAACCCGATGTGCAGGAGCTGCCGCTTCTGCTCTTGATGTAATCAGCAGTGCCATCTCCATTTGCATCGACAACTCGCACATCATCTGGCTGTCCGAACTGATTTGCAAAACAATCGGGCGGTTCAAATAGGTCATTTTGCACCCAATTAGTGCCATTATTGATATACGTAGTTCGATCTCCAGCCGCACATGAGCCAGAGCCGGCTATGCTTACCAATAGGTCTGTCAATTTATCCCCGTTTGCATCCGCGAGTCGCACACCCAGGTCAGCAAAATCGTCTGTATAAAAGCATACAGGCGGTTCAAATGTCTCGTCTTGTACCCAGCCAGTTCCGTTGTTGATGTATGCATTGCGCTGAGCAGTGGTGCAGGAACCGCCGAGACGTATGCCTCTGAGTATATCAGGCAAACCATCTCCGTTGACATCCGAAATGCGTATTCCGTAATCAGAGCCGTCTTCGCCGACAAAGCACTCCGGCGGCTCCCATAAATCATTCTGCACCCAGCCAGTTCCGTTGTTGATGTATGCGGCTCGCTGCGAGGAAGGGCACTGCCCTCCTGAAATAATTCCTACCAAAATGTCAATCAATCCATCTCCATTGACATCAACAGTTCTCGCGCCAATATCTGTTCCAACATCATCGACAAAGCACGCTCCTGCCGGGAGTGTACGAGTTGCATCAGCAGACCAGCCAGTTCCGTTGTTCAGATAAATCGTGCTATTACACGTAGCCAAATCAACGCCTTTGATAATATCCTGTAATCCGTCACCATTGACATCACCAAAACGAACTCCAAACGTATCAACGCCTTCGCTGTTCACGAAGCACGTTGGTATCTCATATAACTCAGTTTGCTCCCATGCTGTGCGGTTATTCAGATAGGTCTCCCTGACAGTGATATTACACTGGGAACTCACTTCTTGTCCTTTAACAATGTCAATCAATCCATCTCCATTGACATCTAGATGCCTGGCACCTTTGTCTTTCCCAGTATCATCTGAGAAGCAGATAGGAGAGTCCCATGAATCTTCAAGAGACCAGCCATTCTGCAGAGAGAAGTAACCGAAGGAAACGGGAGGCAATACTGTTGCATTATCTGATCCAACACGAGTAATGTTTGCAATGAAGCTGAGAGAGTTGTTTGTTCCTCCAAGCGCATATCTCATACGATAGCTGCTGACTAGGCTGCCATTTGCGTACACATCAATGCTTGACACTCTGCGCGACTGCACGATCTTATTCCCTTCCTCGTACACAGTCCACGCATCAGGCCGGGAAGTTGATTCATAGACAAACGCTACTTTCCGCTGCAAGTCATTATTATACTGTATCTGATTCAGATACACGCTTCCTTGATCTTCTGCATACGGATTCTCAGTATAATTGTAGATAATCGAGTTGCCGTAGGTATCATTGACTCTATCCAGACTCCATCTCCACACGTAATTGCCCTGATTCGAGAGCATCTCAGAAAAATTATAGAAGCCGAAGCGGTAGACCTTGCCATCGGGAGATTTGACAATCCAATGCTGGTCAAGAGTATTTTCTCCACCACTATAATTAGATATATGCAAGAACGATTCCAGTTTTGTGTGATACCTTCCATCAGAATACACTAATTCATGAGATAAACCATCAAGCACAAGCCGGAACGAGTCATCAGACGTATCAGAGACGGTTTTATTCATCACGCGCTGAATATAGTTCTCTGAGAGACCCCATCCTGCGCCAATACTCTCAGGACGTTGACCGAGACTCTGACTGCTGTATGATAACACAATGCTTGGTTGCAAGCCATGCGTTCCTGGAGGCACAGCAATTGGATAGGAATACGCTGCTGAACCGGTAAACAAGTCAACTCGCGCGTTGTCCTTAACATCAAGATTCTTCGGCTGTGCAACAGCAGTATCGAATACGTGCGGCAATATCGGCACAGCACTGACCAAATAGAGCGCGCAAAGAAATACAGTGGAAAGAAGAATGATATTCGTACTTCTCATGAGTATACCACCAAAACTATTGCAATTAAGATAAGCAAAATACATATAAGAAATATCTTTAGTAATTTATCTTTCATTTTTAACCTTCCTAAACCAATTAAAGAACCAGCCAACTATTAAGATAACTAAGATAAACTGTAAGGGATAGAGCATCAAAAATGAGATAATCCCGTAGAAATCGACAGCGTCAGTGTAGGCACCAGGACTATATATGGGTACCATCCTGTTAGCAAAATAAAAACCAATA
>JACPXY010000050.1 GCA_016196285.1 Candidatus Pacearchaeota archaeon
AGCTAAGTCAAATGTTCTAGCTTCAACAACCTTGAATGCAACTACTGATGTGGAACCAACTGTATTATCTAACTTTACACAGCAAAGAGCTAAATTACAGATTAAAACTACTGGTTTGAACGAGACTTTTCAAATTTCGAAAATAATAGTTTTTGTCAAACCTGTTGCGAAGTCTTATCCTCAATAATGGCAGCTTTTGATCCTTCTCGTTTGTACGTTTCATTATTAAATACAGGTCTGCAAACTAGAGATAATGCTCTATATCAAGTAATACATGATTTAATTGGAACTCTTGCAGGCGTAAATAAACAAGTTAATGTTATTGGCACTCCTAGTGCTCCCGCAACAACTACTATTCAGCAACTAATAGGCATTCCAGGTGAAGATGGTGAGAGTATTGAAGGACTACCTGGATTACAGGGAAAAGATGGGATACAAGGCATTCAGGGAATACAAGGGATGCCAGGTTGATATTTCTGAGGATATTTTTATTACTCCACGTTCTATCCAAGATTTAGTTTCTTCATTCACTCAAGGCTCCGTAATTTTTGCTGGGCCTTCTGGAATTCTAGCTCAAAATAATTCTCAGTTCTTTTGGGACAACACTAATAATAGGCTTGGAATTGGAACAGTTGCTCCAACTACACCTTTGACAGTTAGTCAGAATGCGGCAGCATTACCATCATCTAGTGTATTGATTCATGTGGGAGCCTCTAATGATAGTACAGCTAGTGTTCTGTGTGATTCATTTAGTACTGTATCTGGTAATGCTTCTTCACTAGTTCTTCGTCGCTCACGAGGTACTGCTGCTAGTCTTAGTGCAATACTTAATAATGACCTAATTGGAGAAATCTCAGCAGTTGGTTATCGAGCTACCGCATATGCTACTGCTAGTCGTGGGGGAATGAGAATATTTGCAGGGGAGAATTGGAGTGATGCTGCCAATGGCACTTATGTAGTTTTTGGCACTACTCCTAATGCATCAGCGACTTGGACTGAGCGTGTACGTATTGACAATGCAGGAAATGTTGGAATTGGGAATACACCAGTTGCGATTTTAGACGTTGGTATATCTGATAGTACATGGGTGGGTTTTCCTTTTCATCTTGGGCAAGATAATACTAATTCGACAATCGTTCTGACTACAGCCGGAACTGGTGAAAACTCTCGTATCCAATTGGAGAGCTATCGTGGAACACATGCTAGCAAAACTGTTACTCAAGTTGGAGATACACTTGGTGATATCTTCTTCGCTGGCTTTACAAATGCTCGAAAGTCTGGTGCAAAGATTGCTGCTGAGGCTGAGACAGGTTGGAGTACAGCGGCAAATGATGCACCGACTAGATTGATTTTTGGGACTCTACCAGATGGTGGTCCATCAATAGTTGAACGTCTACGTATTCATAGTTCAGGTGGAGTCTCTATTGGTAATACTACTGACCCTGGTAATACAAATCTTCGAGTTACTGGAACTTTAACATTAGAACCACTCACTGCAGGTTCAATCATATTCTCTGGAGCTAGCGGTGTTTTGAGTCAAGATAATGCTAATCTCTTTTGGGATGATTCTAACAATAGATTAGGAATTGGAACAACAGCTCCTGGTGGTGCTGGAATTGATATCGAGTCCAATACAGCGTCTTCAGCTCATATATTAATCACTTCAGCTAATGCTGGTCCAACCGCTGGCTTTACATTGCGTACTGCGAGGGGAACGCTAACTGTTCCTACTGCTGTACAGAATGTAGATTTACTATTCAGACTAGGAGCCTCTGGTTATGGAGCTACTGGATATAGTGGGCGTGGTGTTCAATTAAATGCCTACGCTGCGGAGAATTTCACCGATACTGCTCAAGGAGCAATGTTTACCATTGATACCACTCCAACTGGAACGATTCCTCCACCTACTGAGAGAGTTCGATTTCAGGCATCTGGCGGAGTATCAATCGGAACTACAACAGATTTAGGTGATAAAAATGTTAATTGTGGTGGATTCATAAAAACTCTTGGAGATGTATCAAAGCCATCTGACCAGTCAATTGCATCAAGTACAACACTTACAGACGATACAGCTTTAACAGCTGCATTGAATATTGCCGGTACGTATGGAGTTGAGGCATGTATTGATATCTCAGCAGGGCTCGCAAATGGAGGGATTAAGATAGCGTTAGCTTACACAGGAACTACAACATCATATAATGGAACTGCTGTACTTTTTGATGTAAATGTCACTAATCTTCCAGCTGGAACAATGGCACATACGCAGACTATTGGGGCTGCAATCATTCTCTACACTTCAGCTGCTGGTGGAAATGGATTCTGTTGGATTAAGGGAACTATTATTGTATCAACTACGGGAACACTAAAGGTTCAATGGGCCCAGAACGCCAGTAATGTGACGGCTACAACTGTGAGAACTAATAGTCATATGCGTGTTTGGAGGATACTGTAGGAGTTCCAATGGCCAGAACACCAGAACAAATTCTTCGTGAAATTGTGGCTGATCAAATATTTAGGATTGCTCAGTTAGTGGCTGAGAATGAAAAGTTAAAAGAGGACTTCAAGGATTTATCCACACAGCTAACTGCTGAAGTGGAGAAGCTTAGAACTAATGGAAAGGGAAATGACAAATAAAACCTTTCGTTTTGGCCCGATTGCATTAACTACTACTCTAACAACCAATCTTTTAAATCCTCCTGCCGCAAGTGGTGGAGTAAATGGAGGCTCATCTGGTCAGTATATAATTCTAAGTCGTGTTAACGTGGTTAATAAAACTGGTAGTGCAGCTACTTTTTCGTTATGGTTAGGAGCTACTGGAGCAAATGCGGCTGGAACTGAAGTAATAGGACAAGGACAATCAGTTGGAGCAAATACTTATTTCCCCTGGAGTGGTCGTTTAAGGCTTGATGTTGCTGATTTCTTGGTTGGAGGTTCTAATACTGCTACAGCCTTGAGTATCGAGGGCGAAGGCGAAATTGGAGTTTCTGGGTAATGGTTAAATTTTCACCATTTAGAAGAATGCCACTTACTAAGGCTCAGAAGAAAATGAGAAGAGATATATATCGTGAAGAACATAAAGACGAAATCAATACTAGTCTTAGAAATTATAGGAGACAAAATCTGGAGCATATGAAAGTTCAACATCGTAGAAATTATTTCTCACATAGGCATGGAATTACTCCAGAGCAGGCTGAATTGATATTAATAAAACAGGGAGGTGTGTGTGCTATTTGTAAGTCTCCAATCACGTTAGGTGGTAAAGGCGGAGCTAAAGTTGATCATTGTCATAGCGCTGATATAATTCGTGGAGTATTGTGTAGTACTTGCAATACTGGACTTGGTCAATTCAAAGATGATATAGCTATTCTTTCTAACGCGATTGGTTACTTAGAGTCCTTCCGCAAGAAGGATGAGTCTGAAAGTGAAATTGGAGTAGCTAGATAATGCCTAATGGTTCTGCTGGTGTTCCTGTAGGTGGTGGATTTAATATCAGAGACTATATAATTAACTCTAGACGTAAACGTCCTCCACCTATGTCTTTGTTTGGAGATCCAGCTACTTTCACTGCTGCCGCTAGAACACAGGCTAGTGATTATGATAGAATAATGAAGTCTTATTCTGATTTTCTAGATGCCAGTCAAACTAATCCACTAACAGCTACTAGTGTTACTCCACAGATGGTTACTCCACAAACTGCTCAATATAGACAATCACAGGATGTAACTGGTTCATTAGCTAATCTATCAAATTTAGCAGCCACAGGAGGACTTTCACCTGCTGAAATTGCAGATATTAGAGCTAGAGATATTTCTCCTATTCGTTCTATTTATGCTAATGCTCAGCAGAATGTTGAACGTCAGAGAGCACTAGCAGGAGGATATAGTCCTAACTATAATGCTGTACAGGCTCAAATGGCTCGTGATGAAGCTGAACAAATAGCTGAGAGGACTACTGCTGTAAATGCTGGTATTGCTGAGATGAGAGCTAAGGGTAGGTTATCAGCTGCTCCAGCTTATGCAGGTGCTGCTGGGTCTGAAGCTGGTAGAGCTACTGAAGCGGCTGAACGTAATGCAGCTATTATTAATCAAATTAATGAAGCTAA
>JACPXY010000054.1 GCA_016196285.1 Candidatus Pacearchaeota archaeon
TTCTGTGCCCGAGAACTGAAAGTTCTCTCGGCATCCAAACCTCAAGGATTTTCAATCCTTGATGGCAGTCAAGAACTTCGTTCTTGATGGCACGAGTGCCTGTCACAAACCACGCACTAAAGTGCGTGGTGGCACATCGTGTTTTTGATTATGCTTATTGCTCTTCGTTTGTGTTCTGCTCTATCTCTATCTCTTCCTCTTCTTCAACCAGACCGAGCTGTTCTGCATCTTCAACAATCTCCTTCTCTACTTCCTTCTCGCGTGCAGCAAGCTCTGCATCAGAAACCTTTTCTTCTTTGATGGTTGCTAATTTGTCTTTCCGCTTTTGCGGCATTGGGCGGCTGATAGAAATAGGCAATGCTCCTGCACTCAGTTCCTTATCAGCAATTCTAAGTGAATCATACTGTATTGCCTTAAGTTCTTCCTCAGACATCTTAACAAGAAGCGGAGCATCCATGGCTATCTGGAGAGCTCGTGCTCCGATAATCCGTGCAACCTCAAACTTAGTGAAGTTCTCTCTTTGTTCTTTCATCATCATAAACATCTATAAAAACTTTTTAAGTCTTTCGTTAAGCTCATCGTACTTTTTCGGCAGAAGTTTTGCGATCTCTTCTATCTCTGCGCGCGTCAGGCAGACTGGAGCTGATTTCTGGCATGAGTTAATCATGTATGATCCTTTCCATTTTGACACACCAAACGTTGTACGTGTCTCGGAAGCTTCCTCTTCTTCACGAGTAGGATCAAGAAAGAGCGTATTACCCAGCTTGAAAACAGTAATAGACAGGGGGAGAGTCTCGTCTGATAAAGGCAGTTTCTTTTTTGTCCTGTGTTTGTAATCAGGAGTGCCTGCTTCTGTGATTCCTGGAATTACTGCACTCTTTAGAGCAGCTGCTGCACCGATAGAAGCAGCGTCTATTAAATTACCGTCTGCATTTATAGGATAAATATCGATGATGACTGTCCAAACCTTCTCACCTGGCGTGACCACCAGCTCCTTTAGATTAATCATGCCTGATTCACGGATTGCGCGATCAACAAGACGCGGCAGCTCGATTGCATCAAACTTTGGCGGTCCTGCTTCAAAACGCGGTGATGCTAGCGGGAGCAAATCTGCAGAGACCATTAAGTTTCCTTTATCAGGTGAATCTGGATACGGCTTGTCGATATTCATCTTGACACCGACTATAACTTCACTTTTTCCAAGCCTGACGCGTGCCGAGCCTTCTGCACAGTTTGATACTTCGAAGTTTACCTCAAATGGGCGATACTCCATCAGACCTCTGCCATCAAACCGCTTGCCTGCTGTGAAAAGTTTCTTGAATGTATCTATGGTAATTCCTGCTGATTTCATGCTGCTCATGAGAACTCCTCCTTCAATGCTTTCTTCTGCGCCTCATAAATATTGGCGAATGCCTGATCAGCTATGGTAAGCACTTCTGAGACACGTTCAGCAGGTATCTTTCCATCAAGCTGAAGAAGCGTGTACTGGTCTGTATTCGCAATTTTGGCAAGAGGAAAATCTGTTGGTCCCTCGCCGCCATCGAAATCTTCCTCGGCCTTTGTCAAATCTACTACTATCTCTTTATCCTGCTTGCCGACAGCCACTGAACAGACAAGGTTGCGCATAGGAATTCCTGCGTGAGCCAAAGCCATTGATGCTGCATTAATGCCTGCTGTTCGTGTTCCTGCATCAGCTTGAATGATATATATCTGTACATCGATGACTGTGTTCGGAAATTCTTTAAGGTCAAGAACCGGCGAGAGCGCCCATTCAGTAACTTTTGAAATCTCCTGCGAACGGCGTGACGGCCCTGGCTTCTTTCTGTCATTGACTGAGAAGCTCAGAAGATCGTAATTAACACGGAGTATGCCTGTTTCAGGATCCTGCATATGCTGTGGATGCAGCAGCCTCGGACCATACACTGCTGCGATGGCAATAGTGTTGCCGAATGCGAAGAGAGCTGAACCATCTGCATTTGGAATAACGCCTATTTTTGCGGTAATTGGTCTTAAGTCGCTGTTCTTTCTGCCATCGATACGCTTGAATGCCATGTTACTTGTTCAACAGCCCCTCCACTTTCTCTGTTAGACCATCAACATGCACATTTTCTGATACAAACTCTATAGCTTTACGCGCCTGAATCTGTGAGTCGAGATTATCGCTCTGTACCCAGACCCATCCATTCTGGCCTGCCCCTATATCGCATCCTGTGCGTTCCTTAATCAAGGAAATCATGGACCCTTCGCGCCCAATAATGCGTGGAACAGAATTTGGACTGACTCGGAAGATGAATCCTCCTTCAAGCTTGCCTAGCCCTTTGCCTTTGAGCGTTAAATCGATGCCACGAACATTGATAGACCATATCTTTGCTGCGACTACATCGCCAATGGCGAGAAACTGATCCATCTCGTTCTTGTTTATGAAACGAGGAGATTCATCAATCGGCAGAAAACCTGAGGAAGCGGCATCGATATCAATAACCCATCCGTTTAGAGTAATTTGTGTAACTCTCCCAAGAACTACACTGTTCCTTCGAGGTATAAATGCGCCTGTTATTGGTATGACTTTTATTACTCGTCCTGCCTCTTCTGCCAGGCCGAATCGCGATGCAAGAATATCCTGCCCTTCACGACGAGCACCTTCGCTCGGCAGAAAATCTTCTCCAGAAACAATGACTTCTCCTGGAACTACAACTCTGCGCTTCTTCGTTGATTGTTCGGTTTCCATCGGTTCGGCTTCTTGTGCCTCATCTATTTGTTGATTCATATGTTAATGTGATAGACAGAGAACAGAGTATTCCTAGTCCTAATCCTTTATAGGGAAGCGACTTTTCTGTGCTTTAAAAACATTTCTATTGCTTTAGGATTTCTCAGGAAGCTCTTCTGACTGAACTGCGCCATGCGTTATGCTGTTAAGTTTATCATAAAAATCTAGCTGCATTCCTGCTGGAATTGCGATGACTGCCTGCAAAGAACCGTTGGCAAGCCATTCTTCACTCTCTTTATATTCTTTAAGAAGACCGTATGCCTGTCCTGAGTACTGCGCGGGGATAATCAGCTTAATACGTTTTGTCTCGAGCTTGATAGGGATGACTGTCTTGAGCTTCTCGATAATACTGGTAATCTGCTGCTCAGCTGGCCGCATATCAATGAATGCGTGTGCTTCTTCCATTGCCCTCTTGATTCTCTCTTCTGTATACGGCCTCCCATGCTGGTCAACGGCATTCTTAATAATAAGGGCGGTAACTTGTTTAATTCGTGCATCTCTTTCTGCGTCACGAAATTCCTGGGTTTTTTGAACTTCTCCCTTTGTAATAATTTGTTGTGCAATCAAGTATGCATCAGTAGTTCCGAATGCTTCAACTAAGTCATTCTGCGGAGCAATATGCCCTTTTTTTATATCAACATATACCTTCGGCACATCAAGGGCAGCCATAATATCTCCTTTGCCTGCCTTGACTTTTAGTGCTTCATCCAAGTCAACATGAATCTCGAACTCCTTGCCTTTAACCTTTAATCTTGCTGTTACTTTTGCCATGGTGTTACTATTAAGCATTCTTATTTAAAGATTGTTATGTGCGTCTGAGTAGATTCAGTAAAGCTTAAATAGCAACACCTTTTCAAGAAATGAGAGAGATTTTTTTATGGACCTACCAACTGAAATGCAGCATCAAGCAATGGGCTATGACCGAGCAGCGACTATGTTCTCGCCGGATGGGCATCTCCTTCAGGTTGAGTATGCTGAGAAGACCGTTAGACTTGGCAGTGCAAGCATCGGCATGGTATGCAAAGACGGGGTGGTCATTATTGCAGATCGGCGCATCAGAGACAAATTAGTTGCGCCTGAGTCTATGAATAAAGTATACGAGATTGATGAGCATGTTGTCGCAAGTGCTGCAGGTATCCTAAGCGATGCACGAGTATTGATTGAGCAAGCACAGGTACTGGCACAACAAAATAGAGTCACCTATGATTCACCTATCGAGCCTATCTCAGTCATTAAACTAATTGCAGACCGAAAGCAATTATTCACCCAGTATGGCGGCGCAAGGCCGTATGGTGTTGCTTTCATCATTGGTGGCGTGCATAAGGGAAAAGCTTCACTCTATACTTCAGACATGACTGGCAACTTCCTCTCCTATCGTGCAAATGCTATTGGAGAGAATGATGAGAAAATTAAGGAAATGCTCAGAAAGGACTTCAGAGATGATATGAGTATTGAAGAAGGTATTAGGTTTGCCATGAAGATATTCAAAGATATTCTTGAGAAGAATTTTGATATCAGCAGGTTCGATGTAGGTTACGTGAAAATCGAAGAGGGAAAACTAATCAGATTACACGGCGATGAACTGAAGAAATTTGTCAAGTAACGGCTGCTTGTTTGTCCACTCCTTCGAAATTGGAAGATTCGTCTATTAACGATTAATTTTTATTCTTAAACCAGATTATAGATTGCATTATATCTATAAATTGAATTATCAGAAATATAGTTAAAGAGATTATTCCCATAGTCATTAAAATCTTGTTATCTTCAGATGGAGAAACGTAGAATCCTAAAAGGAATAAGACTATTGCTAATCCTCCTAAAAGATATCCTATAAGAGAAACTATCTTGCCCATGTTACTTAAGGCAGCTTGAACATCTTCCTGAAAATAATACTTCCGAAGATTGATGCACCAATGTACCACCATATCCAGCTCTTTGCGAGAGCAGTAGTTGCATACTGGTTCTTCAGATAACCGAATAAGAGGATAATGGGGATGAAGGTAATCAGCATCGGCTTGAACGAGTGCCTAAGCATCTCAGTTGTGTGGGTAAGCAGCTCCTTATTCAATTCGGTGAGCTTCTGAGGGTTATCTTTATGTTTCTTCATCTCCTCTTGTAATGTCTTTTGCCTGGCTTTTATGGAATGCATCTTCTCCTTATCGAGAACGAAGTAGTTCACTAAGGAGATGAAGAAGGATACCAGCAGCGCAAATACAATAATGCTTGCCTGCGGGTAATTCTGTATTAATTCCACTGCCATGTGTATTAGAATGAGAGGTAGTTTTTAAAGTATGGCATCATTAGTAGTAAGTAGTGAAAATCTAAATATCATCCTTAGATGCATTAGTGGTTATTTCCCCTCTCTTCTTTGTGTTTCTTATCGCAATGTCACATTTGTTCTTTAATATTCTTAATTTTATTTGGATTGAAAGAATGATTTACATATCTCTCTGGAATTGAATAGAGATAAATATCTTTATGTCAAGTTCCTTGACATGAGAAAATTTATCCCATAAACTTCCGCATAGCTGGATGCATGTCAACTGCATGCTGCTGCGCGATGTTCTGATAGAGCTGATAGCTGATCATGACTGCGAGAAGGATTGCAGTGCCTGAAGTCAGTGCACCGAGCAAATCTGAGACTGCTGCTAATGCTCCTATAGCAAGGCCGCCCATGATAGTGAGCGGCATGATGTACCTGCTGAGAATTGACTCGAGAACTCGCTCATCTTTCCTGAATCCTGGAATCTGCAGACCTGAAGCAAGAATCTTCTTCGCTTGGCTTGCTTCATCCATGCCTGCAGTCTTCACCCAAAAGACTGCGAATAAGGCGGATGCTGCCATGAAAAATATGAGATGTGTAAATGCCTGGATGATTTGCTGAGTCTGTATATTGCCTCGCACCAAAGCCTCAATCACATTCGAGCTGCCAAGCCAGTAGGAGATGCCCGATACTGGAACTCCATTGGAGAAGCTGCCTAGGAATGTCGGATGCCCAAGCCAATTCTCAAGAAGGCCGCCGAAGAGCTGAACATTTGCAACGAGTGCTGCAACCAAGATGACTGGAAGCACGGATGCATAGAAGAAAGCGAGCGGCCACTTGACTGTGTATCCACGCAAGCGGTCAAAGCTTAGAGGAATCTCTACCTTCAGATTCTGCGCCCAGACAACAAGGAGGAAGATGCCTGCAGTAAGGAGAATTGTTGTAACTGCCAGCGTTAATTCAGTTGGTGCGCCATTGATGACTGATTGGAGAATGACTAGTATCTTTCCTGCACAAGGTGTGTTTGAAAAGTCTGCCAGACAATTCTCTCCTGTGGGGCCGATAAATTGGAAGAGTCGCGCGAACAAACGCCATGCAACACCTGCTAGGATGAACAATGAAACTCCTGAACCGAAGCCCCACTTCTGTGTCACCTCATCCATGAACATTATTGCGAGACCTCCTAGAATCAGCTGAAAGATCATGATGCCTGTAAGACCCGGTACTGCCTGCAGACCGCCCATGACTACATAGACTACTGCTTCAAATAAAATAAAGACCAATACTCCGAGCTTCTGCAGGCCTTGGAATTTCTTCTTACCTTCCTGTGTTGAGGTGTCAATTCCTAAAATGCCTGAGCCAACGAGAAGCTGAAGAATAATGGATGCCATGACAATAGGACCCATACCTAAGCTGATGATACTGCCGAAGTCTGTTCCGAGAATCAATGCAAGATACTCGAACCGTTGGAGTGAGTTCTCTGCAAGACCAAAAAGAGGAATATTAGCAAGGATAAAGAATGCACCTAGGATAATAAGCGTCCACTTTAATTTCACATTGAAGCTCAGCTTCTTTTCTGTTGGATGAATAACTTCCGGCAGATTATACAGCAAGGTCTGAAGGTTCATCCTGATGCATACGAAAAGCAGTTTTTAAAGGTTTAGAAGAGTGCGGTTTGGGATTGTAAACATATCTCTCTTAGATTATAACTCGGAGAAAAAGAATCTTATATCCTGAAAGGTTAACTTCTTTATTACATTTTGAGTTGAAAACATTATTATCTCCTGCAACTACTCATCTTTATCGGACACAATATAATGAACAGTAGAATGTTAGATTATATACGATTAATTAAGCTGCTTTCTCGAGGATGAGCTCGCTGCCTGATTTCTTTATTTTTTCTTGTGCTGAGACAGAAGCGGCAGAGGCATGTATCTTTGCCTTGATGGTTAGGTCTCCAGAACCGAGAATTTTGTAGCCTGAAAGGCTAACTTCCTTTGCATCTGCGTAGTTTCGTGAAAGATTGTCAAGATTGATAACCTTCAGCTTCTGCGGAACAGGCCCTCTGCGCAGCGTCCTGGACTTGCCGAAATAATTATTTCCGCCTGTCTGATTAATCACTAATGTTTTCTTCTGGTCACCACGTTTGCCAGTGCCTGCCATGCCATACCCGCCGCGATTTCCTGAGTGGCGTGTGCGTTCCTTTGCACCGCGAAATGCTGTCTGATGAGCGTGCCTGCGGGAGGATTTAGTGCGTTTTTTTACTCTCATAACATCCTCCTTAGTAATTCTCCGATTTTTTCCTTATGATCTCCTAGAACTCCCTTGCCTATAGGATAATGTATGCGCGCTTCAATGCCTCCGCGCGGCGGGTGCAGTCTGAAGAATGGTTTGATGCCAAGCTCCTCAAGAGATTTCTTATCAAGCTGATCTGCAATCTTTTTTGCGTCAAATGGTTTCTTGTTGCTTGCGCGCCCTCGCTGTTCCAATAATAGAATAGTATCTTCTTTGTTCAGCTTTCCGAATGCTACTGTATTTCTGACATGAGCAAGCAGCTTTCTCGTCTCAGAAGTATCTTTAATAAGCACTGCTGAGTACTTTCTTCGCAGGCGCATTCGAAAGAGCGCATCCTGCACATCATATGGAATCTTTACTAAGCCTGCAATTCTAATTACTAGTATCATAAGATCATCCTGCTAGTCTTTTGCAATGCATCAATGCACGCTTTTGCGACATTAAAAGTTGTCCGTGTCTGGCCTTTGGTGACTGCATAAACGTCCTGAATGCCTGCAAGCTTGAGAATCTTCTTGCCCTGATCGCCGATTACCAATCCAGTACCTCTTGGAGCAGGTATAAGCTTAATCCTGACTGACCCGCACTTGCCCTCCACGACAAACGGCACTGTATGCGGCTCCCTGATTGTATCGTTCGGCGATTCGAACCCTCGAGTTATCTTAATAACATTGAGCTTTGCTTTCCTGACTGCTTTTGCACGAGAAGGCAAAGTTTCCTTTGATCTGCCGTATCCTATTCCGACATGGCCTTTTTTATCGCCGACCACTGCCATGCATGAAAAAGTAAGTACATTGCCTTCCATCGTCTTCTTCTGTGTCTGACGCCATGCACGCCGCTTTCCGCCGCCGAATTTTCCCTTTGCCTGGCCAATAGCGAGCAGGTCGTAGTCTACTGACAACAGTGAGTCAACAATCTCTGGCTCGAGAATCTTCTTGCCTGAGACAAGCAGCTTGTCAATATCTTTTTCTTTTCCTGCTTTCACTAACCTACCAAGCTCTGTCTTTGGCGCCCAGGAATCAAGTGAGGCGCGCATATCTTCCTTGTCCCGAGAATACGGCCTTGATCTTGCAGGAGCAAGAATCGCCTCTGGAATAGGCTTGAGCTTTGACAACTCTTCAGGTGTTGCTTCAATCAAGTCTTTAGGATTATTCTTTGTCTCTCGTTCAGCCATGGGATAGTTTCTGCTTTAACTGTATAGCAAGCGTGCCTCCTTTTCCATTTTTAGATACTTCTTCATCTGTAGGAAGGATTTCCTCACTGTGAGGAATATGCATCCCTGCATCAAGAGCTCCCTTGAGAAGAGCATATATTCTTGATTTCGCTACGTTTCGGTGCATTCCTACATCTAGGAGTGCCTCCTTAATCTTGCCTTTCACTTTTATACCGAGCAAGAACCCAGTTAGATATGCTGCTGCACGGCTCTTAAGGCTTCCGCTTAGCTCAGGCGGCCAGCCCTTTTCCAAAAGCTCTTTTGAAGTAACGCTTGTAACGATAGTATCCTGAGCTCTTGTGCTGGTAATGACTTGAGCAATTATGTATCGATTAGTCTTCCGTACAACTAGCCTAGGTTTATCTGCCTTGAGCATTGCCAGGCGTGCACGATAATCAGTGCGTGCTTCCAGTCTTCTTCTTTTTAATGTTCGTCCCATATTATTCCGTATGCGTAATGTGCTCCTTTAAATGTGCTTTGCTTTTGAATGTATGCATGCGAATCTGCTTTCTAAGAGTTACATAGTTCTCTTTAGTAAGCTTATTCTGGTCCAGCAGCTCACGAATGAAACGGCGGAGTTTTCTGGTCAGAATAACGTATGCGCGCTTGCCTTTTCGTGCTGGCTTTCTGATGCTGCCTGCACGGCGCCGATTCTTTCTTCTAACAACTGTGCGTCTGCCATTGATCTCACGAAGAGTAATGGCTCCGGCTGTTACTAGATCCCTAATATCCTGCTTAGTGATTGCTTCTTTTATCTCATTTAACCGCTGTGTGTTAAAGACAATTCTCTCCTTGCCGACAGAAAGAGTGCGTGCTGCAAGATTCTTCTTTTTATCAAGCTTCATGCAGTTCCTCCGAGATTTGCTATTTTAATCTTGAGTTCGGCGGCACGCTTCAATACTTCAAGTTTTTTCCGTGCGCCGATACGCGCCATGATTGCGATAGCTCCTTTCTGCAGCTGCTCTAACTCGCGAATATTGTGCACTAGCTTAGGCTTCAATCCTTGAATCAAGCCTACCTCTTTTCGAGGTGTGCCGAAACCGATACCTGGAAGACGCGGATAACCAAAACGCTTTCGTCTAATCTTGCTATGCCTTCCGCGCGGCGCCCGCCATTTCTGCAGTTTACGCCTGTTCTTACCAAGCCGTGAGTGCCTTGCTGTATCAGAACGGAGAAAACGCACCATCAGACAGTCCTCCCGGGACGCTCAATAAGATAAATTCCGTCCTGGAATATACGGCGGTCTCTATTCCTAATCTTAGTTGCCTTCTCAATATTTGCAGCTGTCTGGCCTGCTGCTTCCTTGTTATACGATGAAAGCGTGATTTTCTGCCCTTTAATTTCTGCTTTCACTGTAGGAAGAATCTTTGCTTTGCGCGGTGTCTTCTCACCTAGGAAATTGTTTATGACTAGTGTGTCTTTGTCTACTTTAAGAGTCATTGGGAAATGAACATTGCATGCCTCAAGCGTGTAGATAAATTCTGTTTTAAGACCATGAAACATATTAGCGAGATGAGCACCGTAGCTCTTTATAACTTTCAAATCTTTCTTGCTGCCACGTTTTGAGGCAAAGATTATCTCATCTCCTGAGAGTTCAACTGTTATTCCTGGAAAAACGACTGAACGTGAAATTGAGTTCCCATCTTTAGTGCATGAAAGAACACCTCCTGAGAGAGTACATGAGACTCCTGAAGGGATCTTAATCTTCTCTAAAAGCTTTTTTTTCATTAGTAGAAATACGCCATAAGGCTTCCTCCTTTCTTCTTTTCCTGAGCAGTCTGATGCGTCATTAGACCATTCGAAGTTGAAACAATTATTATCCCGAGATCTCGCGCAGGAAGATAGCGCTTTGCATACTTCTCATATTCCTCATACGTTACCATGAAGCGCGGCTTAATCGCATTGCACCCATTTAGCTTCCCGAAGTGAATCGTCAGAAGTCCATTCTCAAGTGCATAGCTTGCCACATACCCTTTGAGCTTTGCGAGCGCGAGAACTGAGGACAAAAGCTTTGAGTGGTGCTTGAGCATCACGCTAGTCTTCCCTGCCCTTTTGGCATTCATCATCTGGTTCAACGCATCTGCGACAATATCTTGTGACATGTTAGTTGTATTTATGGAATCCGATTTCCTCCGCAATCTCCCTGAAACAATGCCGGCATAAGTTTAAATTATACTGACTGAGATGTGCGCCAAAGCGCCCGCAGCGCTCGCACTTCTTTGAAGCAATGCCTGTCTTACGCTCCTTGGGCTTGCAATTTCTGATGAATTTCTGCATAACTGCTGGCTTGGTGCGCAGTTGCTTCAGAATCTTGCTCCAATCACTTGCAGTCATTCTATCTTTGTCTTAAAGACATCCTCCATGAATTTGATAATCTCTTCCTGAGTTGCATGCTGCCGATGAGGTACATGGCCTGACTTTATCTTTTTACGCTGTATTCTGAGACCTTTTCTGGCAAAGACGACACTCACATTAAAACCGCGAATGCCTATATCTCGCTGATACTCTATACCTGGAATTTCGATGTACTCTTCAATGCCGAACGAGAAGTGAGTATCTGCAATCTGCTTTCTCTTGAGTTGGTTGTCGATAGCACCGAGGAGCCTCTTGAGCATTTCTATTCCTGATTTTCCTCTCAGTGTGACTCGTGTCCCTACCTCTAAGCCTGGCCTGACGCCGAAGTCTGGAATACGTTTTCTAGAAGCAATAATCTGCGCCTTGCGCTTGGTAAGAATCTCCAGGAGTTTTCTTTCCTTCTGCAAACTGTCTGCAGTTGCGCCACCACTCAGCACTACTTTCTCAATCTTAATTGCCTGCATAGGATTTTCTAAGTTCATATGACTACTACATTGTCTCTTGGCAACGCAACGACCTCCTTTCCAAAAGTAATCTTGATCTCTGTTCCCTCATGTGAACTTATGGTTCCATCCCTGCCGATATATGATCCTTTGATGATGAATGCCTTCGCTCCTTTCTCAAAAAGTTTGTGCTTGAGCACTTTGCCTGAAACGTCAAGATATACTGAATCTCCGATAGCAAGTGGAGACGAAGAGATGAGATTCGTGCCGTCGTGTAAATGGTACTGTGTTACTGCTTTCCTTCCTAATGTTTTGCCGACTACCTTGCAGAGACGCCCTTCTTTCGTGTTTGCTTCCTTGAATATGAACTTGCCTGTCTGGAGCAATGTCAGAACATAGGTCTTTCCTGCACTAAATAGATTGAACAGTTTGATGCTCTCACGAAAATCCTTGACATGTTTACCATTGATGCTGACTGCTTTCTGCCTGATAAGTTCTTTTACCTCTCGTGCAGTACGTGCAAGCTGCAGCATATCCCTCAAGGCAATGAGAGTTGGTACAGCATTCAAGCGGTGGCTTGAAGCTCTGACTATGTATTTCGTCCCTTTCCTTGGGAGTGGCAATCGTTTTGTTATTTCTTGTCGTGTTTGATGCATGATTATGATTTTTGTTTAGGTGAAGAAATCTTTTTTGCTGGCGCTGTTCGCTGAAGAGCAGCAAGGCGCTCCTTGTCATCCTGATGAAGAGATTGAATGAGCAGTGCACGTGGATTAAAAGGAATGGATACTTTTGAACCATCGCGTTTCGAGCGCTGTATTCCTTCCAGGAAGACTGTTCCTTTCTTCAGATTAACAGAAGTGATCTTGGCACGCTTCTTCTTGAAGCTGCCGCGCATGACAAGCACCTCATCCCCTACCCTGAGAGGAAGACTTCTCTTGCCATACTTAGCACGTAAATCCTTAGGCAAGTGTGCACTTAAAAACTTATGCTTTACATGCAAGGGCGCGGCGTAACGGAACTTGCGCTGCTTTCTTTTCTGTATACTCGAGATCCACGAGGGTGAAAATTGTGATTTCATGCTGTGAATGACCTGCCTCTGAGATTCTTTGGTAACATTGAAACATTGATTCCAGCCTTTAATGCATCATCCCTGGAGAGATTATATCTTCTTTCTTGCTCTTCCCTAACTTCTGAAGGAGAAAATCGAGATAAAGATAGTATATCTTTTACTGAGGTATGCATGGCTTTGAGTGCATCAAGACCCTTTGTATTATCTCTTGCATCGTGCATCGCTGTATCAAAAGCATTTAGTATATTATACTTCATAGCACGTATTGCGCGAGCTTCGCGACCTCCTTCCAGCGTTCAAATATCTCTCTGGCAACCGGCCCCTTAATCTGTGTGCCTTTCGGGTTTCCTTTTTCATCCTTCAATAAGGCGACTGCATTGTCCTCGAAGCAGACATGCTCTCCAGTATTTCTCCGATACGGCATGCGCTGGCGGATGATGACTGCATCGAATACCTGGCCTTTCATGTCGGGCTTGCCTGCTCTGACAGAAACTTTAACCCAGTCACCGACTTTTGCAAACTGCTGTCTTCCTTTTCTTGACTTACCGTGAACCACTCCTGTAATTCTGACAATTCTCGCTCCTGAATTGTCTGCTGCAAGAAGATTGCTTCCTATATTCAGTCCGCGTGTTACTCGGGCAGTTACTGCTTTCATAGTAAGAACCTCCTGCGGTTTCTTACCATCTCCAGCAACCGAACCTGCGTACTTCTTACCATCTCCGGCAGCCCTGTGATTCTCATGTTGATGCCCTCCGACCATTAAACCCACCCCAACTTTGAAACCTTGCTAATCTTTCTGCAAAATTTAGCCGTTGAGGTTTTTGTGTTAATGTAATCACTACCAATCTTCGCGATAATTCTTTTTGCTTAGACTCATAAGCAAAACTATTTTCTGCCACTAACTTATCAAAAATTCTACTTAGATATTTGTTAGCGCCTTTGCCTTCCTCAGATTCCCTCTCGTCAATTTCAGACAGAAAATCCTGGAAGGCATTATACTTTCTAAAAAGTACAGAATTAGTTCCGTATGGAGTTAAATTATAGCTCCTTTGCGATAATATCTTTCTGTATTGCAAGCTTTCAGCTAATCCTTCTCTTAATAATCTTCTTAGGGTTTGATAAATTTCTCTGTTCATTTCTTCTCCTCCGGCTTCTTATCGCCATTCTCTGCTAAGCGCACCTTCTCTATGACTACATGATGAATGATCTTGCTGAGCGGTCTGGATTCCTGAACGCGCACATAATCTCCTACTTCAACCTGTATGCCTTTAGGAAGGCGCGCATGCAAACGCGTCTTCTTCTTATAGAATCTTTCATATTTGGGGACATACGCTGTTCTTTCAAATTCTATGACTACGCGTGTTGTGAACTTTTTTGTAACTGTACCTTCAAAGGTTCTCCCTCTGGTTGGCACTGAGCTCTGCTGCATTTGTGCTTGTTCTTTCTTCTTGGCTTTCTTTTGTGTTTTCATAGTATTAATCGAATATTGATTCCTCTGCAAACCCTAGCTTGACCAGGATAGGCTTAACCTGCTTCTTGTGATTTCCTTGAAGCTCGATCACGCCGTCCTTAACTGTCCCGCCGCACGCAAGCTTCTCTTTGAGGCTCTTTGCAGTTGCCTTGATGTCGACAGTCTTATCGAAGCCTGAGACAAGAGTAATAATCTTGCCGTATCTTCGTGCAACTGTTGACACAGTAATCTTCTGATCGCTCTTCGCAATCTCTTCGAAGACGCCGCTATTAGTTGGTAGGCCGAAACGTGGGTCGTTCTCAGTCATCAGTTCTTCTTCGCCACCTCCTGTGCGATTTTATTGAGCCTGTGGATTGTATGAATGCGTGCAAGCGCCCTTTTAATCTCTTTGGTCTTTGCATTCGTCTTATGTGCAGTAACCTGTGCCTTAATCAGTTCAAGCTGCAGCTCCTTGCGCTTTGATTCACGTTCCTGTGCATTCATCTTTGCAATCTCCTTGGCGCGAAGAAGTGCCATTATACTGCACCTCTCTTACGTTTCTTCTTTGTAGGCTTAGAAATCTCAACAGGAGCTTCTGGAGTTTTAAGCTTTGCAAGAAATGCCTGGTCTATGACAATACGATCGTGAATTGGAGCATTAGGCGGCAAGATACTAACCTTGATTCCTGATACGCCTGCAATGTTTACTGCCTGAGCCATCGCGCGATCAACTACTTTTGCAGGATGACCTGTCTTTTTCAGATACCCTTGTGCGAATCTCCATGACTTTGCGCGCTCGCTTGGCAAGCGACCTGCAAGAACTATCTCTGCACCGAGCGCGCCTGCACGCATTATCTCCTGGAGCATCTTATAAGCTACTACTTTAAACTTAAGCGAGCCCTGCCGTTCAAGAGAGAGTGCAATCTCGTCAGCAACAAGCTGTGCATCGAGGCGCGGATCAAGAATCTCTTGAATCTCTATATGCGGATTATCGAGCTTAAAGCGCTTTTTTAAGACGCGAGTAAGCTCTTCTATCTTCTCGCCTTTCCTGCCGATAACCATTCCAGGTCTGCTTGTTGCAATGACAATCTTCTCGCCGATTGGCGTATACTCCACTGATACTGAAGAGATGCGCCCTTTGCCCAGCTCATGCTTAACATACTCCTTCACGCCCAGCTCTTCCTTCTTGAAATTGACAAATCTTTTCTCTTCCATTATTTCTTTGCCTCCATGATCTCTCTTGCTTTAAGCACCACGTTTGACCTTTTAAACCGTGTGCCTCCGCGTCGTGCAGGACGTGAAGCCCAGGAAGCTGAAGCCCAAGTAATGCGTGTCTTATCTAGGTCAAGACCGTTTACGACTACATTGCCTTTTAGACCCTTTAAGATAGTTATGAATAAGCGTGCAGCGGTAATAGGATATCTGCCTGACATCATGTCTCCTTTTCTATGCGGGATCTCTCCCTTGAAGGGAATGGCGCGCTTAAAAAGAGTGACTTCTTCTAACTCTTTAATTGCAAGGTCAATAGGTTTGTTCTTAATGAATGTGCAGATATACATGCAGTGCTTCTTTGACGCATGCAAACTAACTCCGTTGGCAATTGCCTCTTCCTTCTTTATCCTCTTATTTTCTGGTTTTAGTTCTTTCTTAGTCTCGGAAGGGGCAGCAGGTTCAGGCTGTGGAACAGCAGATGGTTGAACTGGCTGGGTTGTTGGAGTTGTCTGGACAGCGATTGGTTTCTCTTCTTTCTTCTGCTGAGCTGGTGCTGTGGGTTTCTGCTTAGGCTCTTTATGAGCTTGTTTCTTCTCTGATAATTGGACTGATTTAAGTTCTGCCATGTTACTTCTTCGCAGCTGCAGAGCTCTTGGTTGCCCCAATGCCTGCAGTTCCGTGCGCGACTTTAACTCGTGTCAATGAAAACTCACCGAGACGATGACCTATCATCGTATGTTTTATGAGTACGTCATTGAATGTTTTGCCATTATAAATTCCGATGTTCATGCCAACGAGACGAGGCACAACGACGATGTCCCTTAGATGGGTTCTAATTTTCTTGCTGTTTGCGACCGCAGTCTCGCATCGTCTTACAAAATTCTCAATTGTCTGGAAGTTCCGCAATACAGAACGGCGTGAGCGTGAAGAGAGGTATTTTGCGCACTCCCTCACATCAAGCTTCTTTAATTCCTCGAGATTCTTGCCTCGATAAAAGACTTCCTTAGACTTAATGAATACTTCCTCAGATGCCATTAGTTAATGCCTCCAATTTCTTATTAGCTATTCGCAATCTCTTCGATAATTCTTCTGCCGACTTGTTAAATTCTCTTATTATGTCTGCCCTCTTATCTTTAAAGTGCCCATTTACTAGGAGTCCAGCAGCCATAATAACTTCTAAAGCAGATAAAGAATAACTTGTACCTCCAGTCGTACCTTCCTGATAAGCAGTTAGTAAAGCAGAACTGTATAATGCTCCGGCTACGATATATCGCGCTATCTTCATTATCGAGTCCTCCCTGTTCTTCTTGGCCTGATATGACCGACACGCGTTCCTGGCGGCGCATTGCGCTTCGCAATCTTTGACTTAATGCGTTTGCCTCTTCCTGAGCCAAATGGATGGTCTATCGCATTCATCTTAACTGCAGATGTTCTCGGCCAGAGCTTATTTCGCGCCTTCATCTTATACCACTTCGGACCTGCCTTTATAAATGGTTTCAAGTTTCGTCCAGATCCGGCGATAACACCTATTGTCGCTCGGCAATCTCCTGAGAGCATAATCTCTTTCTTGTTCGGCATGAGGAGTGCAATTTTATTGTGCTCGTGCTGTTTTACAACTTGTGCGCTTGAACCAGCTGACCTAATCATTTTCCCTCCATCTCCTGGATTGTTCTCAATATTGTATACTGCTGAACCTGGAGGAATTAATTTTAGGGGGAGAATATTCCCGATAAGAGGCTGAGTAGCGTTGACACTTATCTTCTGACCAGCTACTGCGCCATTGAATGCAGGAATGTAAAATAGCTCTGCTCCTGCTCGCACCTTTAAGAGCGGGGCTGAATGCGCTGCAGAATGAATGATAGAAAGTATCTCTGCTTCTCCTTCGTGCATTGGATACTTAATCTTGTAGATGTATGCTCTCTTCCTGGCTTGATAGGTGAGCGAACCGTGTCCTCTTGCTTGTGAGATAATGCGCTTGCCCATGTTATATTCCCCTGCTCCTTAGATATTCCTCTGATTCTGAAGGTGTTCCTTGAGACAAGATTATCTGATTATATACTACTAAGTTATCTACGAGCACGAATTCATGCAAGCCGACAACGACTGCTTTACTTCCTGCAAATGGCCTATAAGCAAAGAAATGAAGCGTTGTCTCGCCTCCAGGCAGTCTCCCGCTCCCGAGATATAGTGCTTGTGCCTTTGAAGGAGAAAGAAAGTCAGTTCCTTCCTCTATTGCTTTAAGTCTTTGCTTATCTGCAGTCAGGATACATACTTGAGTATGATTGAACATCTCTCTGAGGGATTTTAATTCTAAATTCATATTAGATAACTCCTATCTTCGTCGCAACATCAATTGCAGGATTTGTTTTGACGAGCTTGACATATGCAAATTTTCTGTTGCCGCGAGTATGTGTGCGCACTGCACTGACTTTGACGCTGAACAATGATTCAACCTCTCTTTTAATCTCATCTTTCTTAATCTGACGCTCAACTTGGAATAGCAAGGTGTTCTCCATATCAATCAGCTTTACAGCCTTCTCCGAGGTAATTGGCTTGAGAATCATGCGAGCTCCTCCAATGCCTGCTTGGTATAGAGAGTGAGTCTGCCTAGAGGATAGAGGTCATGAATGCGTATCTCTTTTGTGCTCTTAACCTCTATTCCTTTGAATACTGCAGTTTCTTTGGTGCTCTTGATTACCAACAGGCCTGCATTTGATTTATACTTTCTGCCGCGGCGTTTGCCTTTGCCTGCACGCACTGCTTTCTGCTTCATTACTAATGCTGCTGCTTCTCCGAAGATGGCATGGAGTGCTGCCGACAATTCTTTGGTTTTCTTCGGCAAGGATTCAATGACTGCTGAAGAGTTCTGCTTTGAGAGAGAGGTGTAGCGCTGTGCTATGCATGCTGCACTGAAAGTTGCCGCAAGTGCTGCATGCATTGCCAGTACTTGCTCTTTTTTATTTATTTTACGATAGGCAAAAGCAGGTTTAGGAGGGTGTGCTGCGCGGCCTCCACGCGACTGTGCAGTCTCTGCACCAACCCAGTAAAATTGTGTGCCTCTCCGCCACATTACCTTGCGCGGAGCACGCGAGATACCTTTCCCATAGTGGCCTTTCCACTCATGTCTGCGATGGCTGATCGTGCCTGATGCTGAATGGCGCTTGCCTGCCTCTGGATAGGAACCATATGGCTGCATGAATGCAAACTTTTCTGCCTCGAAGTATTTTGCAACCATGTCTTCTCGGATTGGTGTCATGAATAACGCAGGCATTTCTATTTCTGATTTATTTTTTCCCGTTATGTCGTATATTGCTGTTTTCATAAGTTATTCTCCCTTAACATGATATGATGAGCTCTAAATTCTTTGTCTGTATCATTGAGAGAATATGGCCTACTAGCGTGATAAAGTACTGATCTTATAATGCTCCAAGATATACCAGAGATTTCTGCTGGTGAATCTCTTTCCATAGTTGCGCCTCTTTCGCACTTTCCCTCTTTACGAAAAACATAAAGCATTCTTCCTTCAACACGGCAGTCTATGAAATTTCTTGCATTTTTGCTATTCATACAATCAGCTCCTGAAATTCATACTTCTTCTTTGCCTGCGTCTTTGTTGGACGCAGTGCTGGAGTGAGCAAGATCTGGCGCTTTGCCGGCCCCTGGACACTGCCGTGTAAAATAATATATGAGGTCTTGACCTGTCCGTAATTCTTGAAGCCAGTGCCTGGGTTGATATTCTTTTCAGCAATGCTATTTGAGGTGATGACATTCAGGTTATAATGGACTCTGGAGAACATGCCCAGCTGGCCTGCCATTGGTGTCCTGAAGGTGACTCGCGCAGGGTGCCATGGACCGAGCGACCCGGGCCTGCGCCTGCCTTTCTCGGACTTATGCTGCTTCAATGAAATGCCGAAGCGCTTGACAGCGCCTGAGAATCCTTTGCCTGTTGTCAATCCGCGGACATCGACGAGTGGATAGACTGCAAGTTCTTTCAGTGCAAGGTCCCTGCCGATCAACCCTTTCACATACTCGAGCTTATTCGCTGCATTAACTGCCACCTCAGCAATATCCGGCGTCTTCTTGAGGTCTGACTGTTTAACCAAGGAATAAATAAGAACCCTCACATCATCAAATTGCGCAGGCGGCTCAATCTTCTGCGGCTCAGCAGGCAGCTTCACCAGCTTCTTCAGCTCTTTATCTATTGCAACAACCACATCTTTTACAACAAGTCCTTGATGATAAAACCGGACTGCATATACTTTGAGTGCAGGAACCTCAAGAATCGTGACTGGAATGGTAATCTTCTTTCCAGATGTCATTGACTTATCGGTGCTGTCCTTCACGAGCGCAGTAGCCATGCCTACCTTGTACCCGATGAACCCGAGCAATCCCTCTTTCTTAGAATCTGCTTTGACCACGCTCCAGTTCACTCTAGGCAACGCCTTGGTTGCGCGGACGCGCGGCCAGAACTGCAGACTTCCTTCACGTGGTTTTGATAGTTTTGCCATAGTATGGGTGTACTAACTACTCTGTAAAATGAGACAACTCCCTCAGGTGGGACCTCGAAAGCTGGCGTTATCAGCACCGTGCGTTCAATTAAATTCTGGTATTCCTGCGCAGAGAGGGTATTTAAAGCTTTTTGTGGGTGAGAGTGTTAAGTTTTCGTGGCTTGAATAAGGGTGTTAAGAGGCGTGGCTTTTGGTATGCAAAATCCTAAATCTTTAACATTTCATTAAGTTTAGAAAAAATATCATTCATTTTAATTTCATATTGTCTTTTTTCAATAATAGATTAAGGTCTTGCCTTGAGGATAAAGCAATACAATTAGACAATAAATATTGTTAGATGATGTCTGTAAATATTATCGTATTATGGATAACTATATTCTTCTTTTTCTCTTCTGATGCACTATTGTCTTGTCATAGGTTCTTCACTGAAGAATCAAAAATTTGAAGCATAATGGTTATGTAAAGTCCTTTAAAAGTGGTAACAGGGTAAAGATTTATAAAGGACTTTAAGGGTGGAATGCTATGGAATACAAGCAAGCAAATCTGGCTAGTTTACTCGGAAAACACTTCCGTGATGAGCCGGTGGAGATTGATGTAAAAGTCAGAGGCGTTGCTCTAGATGGTGATTCGTTTATAGCAATAATCGGTATGCAAGGACAGACTCCTTCTATTGTCGCTCGTGGAAGACCTATCTCACGAGTTGCTGATGCCTTGGCGCTTCTTAATTCCGGAGTTCAAACACAATGGGATATGAAGATGCGTGGAAGCTATACCACTCGCTCTTACCGCGGTGATGATAACTCTTCAGGAGAACTTACTGTGCACTATATCGGGTTCTATAACCTTGGCTTTGCATGCCACGAAGAAGAGCAGGCTCGCCAGTAAGCTATTGCTGCTCTGAGGTGAGATGCCACATGAGAATGAGATGATTCAGGTCTGCTGCATCTTCCGCGATTTTGACAAGGTGCCTGACAAATCGCGCGTTTTTTGCATTCGTATTAACAAGTTCTGTTGCCTTCTTTCTTACCTCGTCCCTGAGCGGATAGATCTCATCGACTAGCAAGGGCTTGAACTGATAGAAGAGGTCAAATGACTTCTCCAAGGTTTCCTTTGAAAGAAGGCACACTTCATGCAACTGTTTGCTCGGGCGCATGTCGTGCTTGATGGTGCCGCGCCATGAACGCTCAACCTCATCGCTGAGTTTCTCGAGGGCGAAGGAGAGTGCAAAGAGTATTCTACCCTTGACTGCATCTGCATAGGACATTTTATTGATGGCGCGCTGCAGATAGAGGCAGAATTTATTGACCTCTATATCGCGCATCTTTAAATCCTCCATTTGTGCCTGCTGCTTGCCACAGATGTCTTGGATTGCTGCATCATAGAAGAGCAGGATCATTTGAAAGACACGCTTGAAGATATCATCGAGATGTGGATATTCTCCTGCACTCATGTCTTTAATCATATAAAGATTTTTCTCATGAGAGACTAATGCAAAGCCCAGAATACTGTTCAGGTACCTTACAAGTTCCCGTGAGATATCTTTCTTTGCAGTGATGTGAATCTCGTCAATGCCTCGGGCGTACAATGCGTTGATGTGGATAAACATATTACGTTCACTCATTCCATCGACTATGAGTCTCGCAGTGCCGCCAGGCACAAGGTTGCTTGAGTTGATGATAAGCGTTCTTCCTGCATCGAGCAGGTCGAGCTCTGACTTTTCAGTTATGCTGTTTTTCCGCACCCACTCGATAGGTAGGGTGATAGTATATGCCTGGCCTGCCTGTTTGATAACCTTGCGTTTCATTTTATATTAATAATATAAATTATATAAGAAATATATAAATGTATTGATGCCTCTAAATAGGTATGAAGTTCGTAGACCTCCATAATCACTCCATTTATTCTGATGGAAGCGATACTCCCGAGACAGTTACGCGTGCAGCAGTGCTCAAGGGAACACAGGTATTCGCACTGAGCGACCATGATACTATTGCTGGATGTGAAGCATCACGGAGAGAAGCAGAACGCTGGGGGATGCTATGGATTCCTGCTGTAGAGGTGAGCACTACCAAATATCATATCTTAGGGTATGGATTTGACCCTGCTAATGAAGAGTTTACTGCTTTCTTGAAACATTCGCAGCATTTACAGGAAGAAACCTGTATTAAGCGGCTTGACTTGCTCCAGCAGCATGGTGTGCCTATTACCTTCGAGAAACTGAGAACTGCTTTCCCTGAATCGCGTCTGGGCAAGTACAATCTCTTGATGACCTTGCTACTTGACCCTGAGTGCAGAGCATATGCTAGACAGCATCACGGAGAAGCGTCACCTGATGAACTCATGGGAATCTATCTTAGAAAAGGAAGCATTGCAGGAACTGTTAAGAAAGGCGAGACAATTAGCTCAAAAGAAGCTATTTATCAAATCCATCAGGCAGGAGGCATTGCGATTCTCGCTCATCCGTTCAAGCAAGTCACTGACATGCATGAGCTTGATGTGCTACTGGAGAAAGGCATTGATGGGCTTGAAATCCAGCCGAACTATGGAGCGAAGAACAATCCGTTCAGAGCGTATGCTGAAGCACATGGCATGAAGATGACGTACGGCTCTGACTTCCACGGCCCGAGCATTAATCGTCCGCTTCTTGGAAGAGAGCACAACAATCTCATTAATCTTGATGCATTGCTTGCAGGCACGAGGTGGATGAGATGAAGACCTTCGCACACTCTGTACTCAAGGCGGTGTCAGTAGGCACGCTTGCTGAGGAGATTAAGCAGAAGCTGAGAACTTGGTTCGCCTCTGGCATGACAGTCCTGATGCATGATTCTTCATGGCAGATTGATGAGCAATGGCAGATTACCTTGATGGAGCGGATGCACCTGCTTGACTACATTCCTCCGATTGATGCAGGAGATCTTGCACGCTACAGACTGACGAAGAAAGCAGAGAGAGTGTACAAGCAGATACTTCTAAGAGAGCAGCCGGTATGATTCAGGTATACTGGATTAGACATGCTGAAAGCTTTGCAAATACGCGGCCTGACATCATCAGCGGCAGAAGCAATGAGACGCCGTTGACTACTCTCGGCGAACTGCAGGCAATGAAGCTGAAAAGGAGACTGGACTTAGAAGCTCTTCACTTTGATGAAATTTATGTCTCTCCAGCAGTTCGCACCCAGGAAACTGCACGGCGTGTTCTTTCAGAGAGCGATTTTTCTAGGATAAAGTATGATGAACAGCTTCAAGAGCTTGATCAAGGCAGCTTGACTGGATTGCGGAAAATTGAAGTCTATACTCCTGAATGGTATGCTCGCGTGAATGGAGACTACTGGCATGAAAAAGCAATTGATGGAGAATCACAGGCAGAAGTTGCTGCACGAGGAGTCTCATGGCTGAAGGAGATTGTAAAATGCAGCATAGGATCAAAGAAAATAGGAGTCTTTGGGCATGGAGGCATGATAAAGTACACTCTTGTTGAGCTGCTTGACATGCGTAGAGACCTTGCATGGCGGATTCCAATTGACAATACTAGCATCACCTGTCTTGAATACCATGAAGATGTCTGGCTGCCCCTCTGTGTTAATGATTCGGCGCACCTCCGTCTTGCGTTCTAGATCAAAAGCACGATGTGCAGGGCATCTATAAAGAAGATAATTACTACAGTTGGCTTATTGACCTGAGCTAACAACAGAATATTTTATCTCAATCTTCCTGCTCTATCCTCGGAGCCAGAACAAATGAAAGCATGACATTTCCTGTTGGGAAATCAATCCGCATTGGATGGTTATCAGAGAAACTGATAGTCACCCTGTTCGATACTTTAGTTCCTTTGATGAACTTATTCAGATATTCTAAAGAGAATCTAGCTTTGCTTGCATCAGAATAAATCTCAATCTCTTCAGATGAAAATTCTGCACGAGCTGAGTTAAGGCCAGATGCCTCTACTACAAACCGATTGGGCTCTGCATAGAACGTGCACGCATCCGAAACAATAAGACAATCCTCGACGACTTCTGCAAATGCCTCTGAATCAAGCTTGATTACTGACTTGAACTGCCACTCAGGCATATTCTTTTCTTCTGTATCAATGTCCAGAAGAGAGAGCACGAAATCCCGCTTAACCTTATCATGAATTCCTAGCTTCAGAAGGTTCCCTTCTGCAGTGATGGTGAGCGCACTTCCTGGCTTGCATCTGCGCAGAACTGCTTTCAAGTTCTCAAGATTGACGCCGAGCACATACTCCTTCTCGAGCTCGAATTGGCTGAACAGGTCGGCAGGCATCTTGAAATAAACCATGGCAACGTTTGCCGGGTCAATAGCTGTCAGACTAAGCCCTTCTTTTGTAACTTTCAGTTTCACCTCGATAACAAGTTCTGAGATTATGCTAATTATGTCAGAGAGAATCTTGGGGTTGTCCAGTTTCAAATTCATGTTGTTACAGACCGAGCAAGGCTTTTAAGTTTTGTTATACTTGAGATACTGTAAATTCAAGATTTATTGTTCAGAAAAGGTCTTCACTTTCTCAACGAGGCCTTTTCCCTGAAGATGTGCATAATAGGGGTGTGTCTCCAAGAGATCTTCCATAATCGCGATGTGGTCTCCTGGTTTGGTCCTCTGGCCAATGTTCGCAAGAAAAAAGGCTAGACTTTCCTGCTCGTGGTCTCTTGTCTTGTGATTATGTATGCTGTCTTTAATTGATTTTTCTGTGCTTGCGCCGATGTACCCTAAATGGTATTCTGGACCGAGAATATGATTAAAGATATATTGGACTCTCCGCATGTGATAGTCAGATGAAACAATCAGTGCGCTCTTCCATTGATTTGGAGCAAGAATCTCACTATGTAGAAAAACAGCTTCTCCGACTGTATCTCGCGAGAGCTCTTCTGTGATGATAGCATCTCTGGGCACGCCTCGCTGCAATGCCCAGCGTTTCTGCGCTTCAGCTAATGTATTTACATAGCCTATATTTAGTCCATAGCATTCCCCATGCATTACTATCTTTGATGCAAACCCTGCCCAGTACAATCGCAGCGCCTGCTCGAGCCGGATTCTGCCTTCCCATGAGGGCCGGTCTCCGTCATTCTCATCTGCAAGAGGAATAATGACGTCATAAAGCTGTGTGTTCATGAGAAACTGCAAAATGGATTCTATTTAAATCTTCTGAAGCAATCTGTAGAGCAAGAACAGTGAAGAACCCTATGGCAAGACCATAGGGCATCAGAAAGAAGAAACATTATTATCTCCTGCAACTACTCATCTTTATCGGACACAAGATAATTATACTTGTTAAACTATTTTAGGTTTATATTGTAATCCTGCCTTGCTTTATCTCTCCAGCAACCGTGAGGTCGTGCCGCGCTACTTCGAAGGATTTGGCAGACGGCCTGATACGCTTCAGTATGTATCAGATATCATGGGTTTAGTCAATAAAGGCGCGACAAGTTTTCATGCTTCGGAAGAGCTCTGGACTGATCCGTTAGCATTAATGAGCGAAATGAACCAAGAACAGATGAACTCCTTGCGTGCTTCATGGGACCTTTTAATTGATATAGACTCTCCGTTTCTTGACTGCTCAAAAATTGCAGCTGACCTTATCATAAAAGCACTTGAGCAACATGGAGTCAAGCATTACGGATTAAAATTCTCAGGCAGTAAAGGATTTCATATTATTGTCTCGGGAAAAGCGTTCCCTGCTGAATATAGTGGTTCGGAGATGAGAAAAATGTTTCCTGAATGGCCTAGAGCTATTGCGGAGTACCTTATGCAGTACATCCAAGGAGATTATAACCGCAAGGCAGCGGAGATATTGACGAATTTTGAGGCTATTGAGCGAAGGACTAATGTATCAAAGGAGGAATTGCTTGAGGTATTCTGCCTGCAATGCAACAGGCCTGCAAAGAAAGGAGTGTTGGTGAAGTTACAGTGCCCTATCTGCACCACCACTATCTCGCGAAGAGATGTTGTATTGACGAAGCGCAAGCTCCGCTGTGTCAACACCGGCTGTCCAGGCATTCTTGAGACAGTAGATATTGCTGAATACCAGTATTGCGAGCAGTGCAAAGATCCTGATAACGAGAAGCTGCCTCTTGCTTCTGATAAATACCCTTCCTTGTTTGAACAAGTAAAAGGGGTAAGTGCTGCAAAGGTTGCTGCGCTTGACTTAGTTCTTGTGGCGCCGAGACATTTATTCAGAATGCCCTACTCGCTTCATGAGAAAACCGCTCTGGCAAGTGTGGTGCTCAAGAAAGAAGAGCTTCACGAGTTCACTCCACAACAGGCTAATCCCTTGTCGGTCTCTATACAGCCCTATCTCCCTTTGAATGAACCTGAAGAAGCACGACGCTTGTTGGCAGCTGCGCTTGATTGGAAGAGAACGAAACAGGCAGCCGATGAAGTGTATGAAAAGAAGAAGTATGCTGGTGCTTATGAACCAATAGATACTACCGGCATCAGTGAGACTATGTTTCCCAGCCCTATTAAGAAGCTGCTTGCAGGCTTGAAGGAAGGCAAAAAACGCGGGCTCTTCATATTAATTACCTTCTTGAGATCCCTAAACTTTACTCCTGAATATATCGCCGGTACTGTCTCTGATTGGAACAAGAAGAATGAGCCACCATTGCGGGAAGGGTATATCAAGAGCCAACTTGAGTGGCACTTCCGGCAGAAACGCAAGATCCTGCCCCCGAACTATGATAACCAGAGCTTCTATCTTGATCTTAACTTACTGGATAAGAAACCTGACGTTAAGAATCCAATTGTGGATGTCATGCGCACGCTACGCAAAAAACGCAGTAATGTGTAGAGAACATTTTTAAAGAAGTAATACATCCTTTTCGCATGAAGAAAGAGGGGCTATTGTTTGCTTTTTTTCTTGTGCTGACCGGATGTATTGCACTGGCCAGTGCACAAACAAATGGAACAAGTACCGACGAGATTGCTAAATCTTATCAATGCCTGGAGAAACAAATTGCAGGACGGTCAAGTCTTTCGCTGCAGGAAGCTACATTCGGTGTGCTTGCCTTAGGCAATGCTAAGAATGCAAGCGAAACTATCGGTAGAGAGAAGCATACTACGAATGCCTGCTGGCCGAAAGCAGGATGTACTCTTAGAGAAACTGCACAGGTTGCGCTCGCGAAACAACGCCTTGGAGAGAATACTGATGCGATTGAAGCATGGTTGCGCTCGCGAAACGGCACTGCTACAGATCTTGCGTGGTTCATTGAAATTGATACCGAGAACCAGCAGCCCTCAGCATGTACTATAAAGTATGACGGAAAGAGCCATACACTTCAGATGCAGGAAGACATGCGAATCACTGGAAATCCTGGCGCTTGTTTAACTATCTCAAGTTCAGACTACCTCTTAAAGATCCGCGAGACATGCCTGGAAAAGACGTTTGACATCAGCTGTAACCAGAGCTTCATCTCAACTGTTGTGTATCAGAAAAATAAAGGAGATGGGAGTGACTGCCTTGATCAGAACAATGCAACTTGTTTTGTCTCAAGCGAGACTCATGCAGCTTCCTCGCTCGGCACTACTCAAGAGCGCGTGAATGCGTATTGTTTCAAGACAGGAACTACGTGCGACTATGAAGGGAGTTTGTGGGCGACGCTTGCCTTAGCCAGAACTGGCAATAGTATTAGTACATTTGTACCGTATGTACTTGCCTTGGCAGAAGATAACCAGCGCTACTTCCCTGAAGCATTCTTGTCAATCTTCCTGGCTGATGATGTATCCTACTCGCAAGTCATTGAGAGCAGGAAACAAGGAGTATACTGGGAACTTGTGAACAGCCCCTATAACCGCTTCTATGATACTGCTCTAGGTTTGCTTGCGCTGAGTAGTTCATCGGCAAATGCTGCTGAAGTGGATGCGACACAAGAGTATTTGCTTAGTATACGAACTCGTGAAGGATGCTGGAATAATAACAATATTCGAGATACTGCGTTCCTTCTTTATGCAGGCTGGGCGCGAGGGGTTGTTCCTTCTGGAGGTGGAACGAGCAGCAGTGCCTTCTGTGAAGATGCAGGCTTCTCTTGTGAGCGGGCAAATTCATGCTTGGATTCTGGTGGGACAGTCAAGCAAGGATTTGAATGCACTGGTGTAGGTGTTTGCTGTTCAATCTCTCTTGCACGCGAGACATGCAAGAGCCAGAATGGCGTGCTCTGCTCTGCACAGCAAGAATGCGACGGTAGCAGCTTTGAGTCATCTGAAGGCGCGTGCTGCCTTGGTGCGTGCTTGCCAATCACCCTTGATAATGTATGTGAACAACAAAGTGGTGGAACCTGCAAAGCCTCCTGCAATTCTGATGAAGAACCGACAAGTGATAGTTGCGGCAGAACAAGCGGGAGCATCTGCTGCATACAGAAAGAAGATGATGGCTCTTCTGTTGGCTTGATTATTGCACTGATTATCCTTATTATATTAGTAGCGCTCGCTATCTTCTATCGTCATAAAATACAAATGTGGTGGTTCTCACGCAAGAGCGGAATTAAATCAACACCTGTAACGAAGCCTGGACCTCCTCCAAGTAGACCACTTCCTGCTTCTCGTGCACCTCTCCCTAGATTCGGAGCAGCACGACAACCTCTCCGGGCAAGCCCTCGTGACAGAGAACTTGAAGATACTCTCGCAAAACTCAGAGAGATGAGCAAATGAAATGGATGCTATTAATCCCTCTGTTTCTTCTGCTGACTGGAACACATGCACTCTCAACAAACCTTAAGCAGGTATACGATTCTCAAGAGACTATCAGCATAAAAATCTCTGGGCAGGTGCTTGAACCGCTTGCCTCTGGGCAGATTGAATTCAGAAGAGGCCATGTGCTTATTCCTTTTGAGTATGGACTTGAACTGTTCAATGATGAGTACTATCTCTGGGCTGTTGCACCAATCAATGCCAGCAATTATACTCTTGTTATTAAGAATATTGCAACTAGTGTAAATGGAATGCAGAAAACAATTACATATAGCCAAAATTTCTCTATTACTGGAAACCTGACTGCCTTCACAGTCAAGCCAGGAGTCATCCGCGCGCAAGAGAAATTTACGCTCGAGATAATATCTCACCGTGATGAACCATTCTCCCTTCTGATAACATATCCTGAAGAGCAAACTGTTACGATTAAGCCTGGGAAGAATCTTATCACTATATCTGCAGGAGATACATCTGGAATCTCGAGCATCTCACTTGGACCATACACCTTTCCTGTCTACTCCAGCGGTTTATCTGTATCTGCAAATCGTCTGGTTTTCTTCCCGGAATACCTTGAAGACATCTATCTGCCTGACAGAGCATCGCCAAGCTATAGCATTATCTTACGCAACACACACAATCGTTCAATAGAAGATATTGAGCTTGTATATACAAGGGATATCTTCGTTATTTCTCCTGATAAGCCATTTACACTTGAGTCTGATGAGCAGCAGACCTTAAACATTAGCCTGCGGCGTGGATTTAATGGAAGCATTAATGAGGTGATTTATGCACGTTCTGCAGACAGCTCGTACAGCTCAAGCTTGCTTGTGCGGCTTGAATTAGAGAACGGTATTCCATTCAACAGAACGAGCAATCAAACGCTATTTTATTGTGAGGAGCTTGGCGGGAGCATATGTGGTGCAAATACTATATGCAGCAGCAATCCTGTTTCATCGCTCCAAGGTGCGTGCTGCCTTGATGTATGCACAGAACTAGGAGATTCTGATGAAGGAATAAATTGGACTGGCTACCTTGTTGCTGCAATTGCCCTTGTACTTGTCATTATCATTTATCTTCGCTACCGAAAGACCTCTGTGAAAAGCGGTGAAGGAATGCTGAAAGAAACCAATCAGGGAGCATTACCTTGATGTTCTTTTCTTTTTCTTTGTTCTCTTCTGTATCTTAGGCTTCTCTGCTGCAGGCTCGATACTTGGCTGCTTTTTAAAGAGATGAGGTGCGATTTCCTGCAGCTTCTTTATCGCGATATCTCTCTCAGCAATCACATTCTTGGTGATTGCATCATAGTCATGAAGGCGATGCACAAGCTGGTTCGCTGCATGATTTAACTCATCATTGCGGAGCATTAATCTTTCCGGGCTGATAATCTCTATATTTGCAGGCATATAGTTGAAGAGAATCCCCCATAGCCTGTGCATCGAATCCAGCTCTACTGTGAGATCGACAAATGATGTGAATAGATTCTGTGCATCCTTTGCTAAACGAGGCTCATGAAAGTGTATGTCTTTAAAAGTTACTCCCTGCTCCTTCTCTAGTCGTGCAACAATCATCTTAAGAGCTTGAGAGATATGCTCTGGAGGTCTGCCAAGAATCTCGAGCACCATCCGCACCAACAAATGTTCCATGAGCGTAGATTATCAGGACGTATTTAAAGATTCGTATCGAATCTTTAAATGAGTATTAAATGAGCAAGGTCACTGCCGAGCTACTTGGAGGTGAAGAACCCTATGGCAAGACCATAGGGCATCAGAAAGAAGAAACATTATTATCTCCTGCAACTACTCGTCTTTATCTGACACAAGATAATTATACTTGTTAAACTATTTTAGGTTTATATTGTAATCCTGCCTTGCTTTATCCCCAAGACAAGACCTTGGGGTATTGGAAAACAATAAATATTTACCCTACAGTTTGCGCAATAAAAGAAGGAATATAACTAAAAGGCTGAAGAAAGTGAATGAAATAATTAGCCAGAAACGAGATTTTGCATCTTTGGAGAGCACTGTCTCAGGTACGGGCGCATTGAGCACGATTCTTGTTGTCTCCTCTACCTGCTCTGTTGTTCCTGCTGCTTCTGCTGATGAAGAGATAGCTGAAGTATTAGTTTGATTAGAAGCTGAGGTGGTTATCTCCTGCTCTTCCTCATCCAATTCCGGCTCTGGTTCTTGTTCAGGCTCAGATAGCATCTCCTCTTCGATAGGCAGAACTTCCGCAGCAATCAGAAGAGGCAAGCAGGATTTTGCATCATAGGAATTCTTGCCTGCTTTTCGCGCTTGGGCACATAGCTCATGATTGCCTGGCTGTTCAGTAACTTTGATAAGGAAAGAAGTTTGCTGGGGATATGCAGCAAGTACGTAATTCCAGGAGTCCTTCCATGCGTCATTTGAATAGATAGAAGAGATAAGCTCTCCTCGCGTGATTCGGGCATCTGACGAATTATGCACGAAAATCTTTATATCGTGCACCTCGGTGCTGTCGAGACTAACATTGACTGAGAATGAAGCGTTGAGCCCTGTTTGATCAGGTGCCTGTAAGGTAATCTCTAAAGCAGACGAAGGCAATGCACTAAAGCTAATAACCGTAAGCATGATGCAGAGCAAGATTCCCTTGTTCATCGAAAAGGTAGAGGGTGTCTTTATCATTGTTCCAAACCGATTCTGCATTGAGGAACAGTATTGTTTCATTAGTAATTCCTTGCCCTGATTTAATTATCAGGTCTTTAGTAAGAGTGCTCTCGAGCTTAAATGTTTTGCGACTCTCGTCCTTGAGAAGCCAGCCCTCTAGAGATATTAAATCACAGGCATTCTTAAGCAAGACTATCTCTTCTTCTGCATTTATCTTTGCTGAAAGACAGGGAGCATAAGATGATCTTTTCCATATGCCTTTTTCTCCTTGGACAGCTGCTGATTCCGCGCTTGCAAAAAGTTCGCTCTCTTCCTTCTGCACTAGGAACTTTGAGGCCAGTCCTAGCTCTACGAGCCTTAGATTGACATAATCTGGAGCATAAATTCTTGCAAGAAGACGACCATACTTCTCTGTGCCTGTAATCTCGATATCTATAGAACTATTGATGAATTGTCTGAGAAATAGCGTCGCCTGGGATGAGAGAGGAGATGTTTTCTCTGGAGCATTAATATTCAATAAGCGAATTACTCTGCCGTCTGCTATTTCTAAAGTGTCTCCGTCAATCACTCTCGTAATAATTACTGACTCTCGTTCAGGCTCCATGAATACTTTGGGCAGAGAGATTAGATTGAATATGACTGCTGTGAATGCCAATGCAAGCAGCACTGCATGAATCTTACGCAAGAGTAAGCACCTCTCTCTTTGCTGCAAGCGAATCATAAAACCGCTTGAGATTGATGTGATTTAAGACTATAGTTGTTGTATTGATGTTTGGATGAAATCCTGCCTCCTCTGCATCCCAGACTTCTTTATCAATCAAAAGAACAGTGTTTTTTGCATGAATCATGCAGAAAAGAGAAACTGAACCAGGAGCTACGTGCAGTTCCTGCTTTAGCTCTTCTGGAGATGCAAAGTGCAACTTACCTGTATTAGTCTGTTTCTTTAAAGCACTTATATTTAGCCGTTTATTTCCAGGCATGCATACTAAATAGAATCTGCCTGCAGTGTCTTTCAAGAAGAGGCTCTTTGTTCTAAGACCTGGCAGTGTCTCACGCAAATGATTTGATTCTGCAACAGTGTATACTGGCTTATGCTGGTATAAATCATAAGCAATGGCATGCTTGGCGAGATATTCTTCTAGTAGTTTATCCATTGACAAACCAACCTGTGGATGTTAAATACTTTTAGGATGATGCAAACTAGCCTAGGACATATGCTCTTACTTCTAAAGAATGGAGGAATTGCTCTCTAGCTCTCTTTAGTATACCAGTATCTGATGTTTCGTTCGCAGAGTCCAGTGCTGCACTTAACTTTCTCTCTGCATAGAGCAGGAAATCTCTTCTTAATTCGTATGGTAGCCTCTTTAAATTTGATACTGTCTTTCTCAGCTGCCTGCGTGTGAGAGGCTTATTGGTCAGCACTCCTCCAACTAAATCTCTCAATAACAAAACTCTCTCTATATTCAAATCACTATCATAGATTCCTGACGCGATTCTGAATTCTTCTTCGCTTTTCTTTTTCTCTCTTTTATGCTCATGAACAAAATAGCCTGTTATTATACTTATATCCTGTATTAATCCCGAGATGTCCATGTGCCAGGATAAACTTCCTGTTTATAAATTTACCTGCAAGCTCTCAACAGGATTTAAGAAAGTTTATATAACAACACACTTAAGAGAAAAGATGGATGAGAGATTTGACTTTATTATAATTGGGGCTGGATGCACAGGTCTTGCTGCTGCGATGTATGGTGCGCGGCTTGGGATGAAGACACTCTGCCTTGGTGCGATGCACGGGACCGAGCTGCCTGTCGGAGGAGTTATAACTACTACTAATATTGTAGAGAATTATCCGGGATTTATCCGGTTGAGCGGGAGTGAACTTGCGGAAGCGCTTGAAAAGCATGCGCGAAGCTATGATTTGGTGGATATTAGAGAGGAGAAAGCTGAGAAGATTGAAAAAGCCGGCAAAGGATTCTTTGTCAAGACAAAAAAGAATAATTATCATGGAAAGGCGATATTATTCGCCACAGGGACTAAATGGAGAAAGCTTGAAGTACCTGGAAGTGCAGAACTTGAGAATAAAGGCGTGGCATATTGTGCTTTATGCCTACATCCTGATGAAGAAATAATATCTAACAGCAATATTATGAAGATAAAAGAAGTTACTCCTGGCACTAGGGTCCTAACAAAAGAGGGAAGATATCAAAATATTGCAGGATTTACAAGAATTGATTATGAAGGCAAAATAATTAAGATAAGACCACGTTTATTTAATGAATCTGTAAGCATAACTGCCGAACATCCTGTTCTCACACTTAAGGTCAATAGGGGAATAGGAAATAACTATTGGAGAGATTTTAAATTCGAAGAACCAGAATGGAAAAAAGCTGAAGAACTCACTACTGATGATTGTGTTCTATATCCAATAATAAAAGAGGTAGAAGACAAAGAATTTATCAAATTAAGTGATTTTCTTGAATTAAGAAAACAAAATGATAGTGTTATCCCCCATAAGAAAACACATACTGCAAAGGTATTAAATGATAAGATTTATCTTACGAAAGATTTAATGAGATTGTTTGGGTATTATCTTGCTGAAGGTTCTGCATCTGGACATCAGCTCAATTTTTATTTTAAAGAGAATTCCTCACTTTTTGACTATCCTTCCTGTCGAAAAACAAAAAGAGTTAATTAAAGGATGGTGGAGGGGGGATGGTTGCATGAGAGAGAAAGATTTTTGTATAGTAACAAGTTCAAGAAAACTTGCGTACCAGATGAGAGATATCTTTCTAAGAACGGGAATTATTCCTTCTTTGCAAAAAAGAGATAAAGACAAACTAAACGCAATTCCACATAAAATTGAAGGAAGAGATGTTTCGTTTACACATGACAAATATCATATTCTTGTCGGAGGGCAGTTCTTGGAAAAAATGAACGATATTTTAGAAATAAAGCATCCCCTGATTGATAAAAGAAAAAGCACTCTCCAGCATGCTTGGATAAAAGGTAACTATGCCATATTGCCTATAAGAAGTATAGAGAAGATAGATTATAAGGGGAAAGTTTTAAGCATCGCAGTTGAAAATGACGGAAGTTTTGTGGCTAAGAACTTTATAGTCCACAATTGCGATGCGCCTCTGTTTAAGAATAAGATTGTCGGACTAATTGGCGGCTCAGATTCTGCTGCAAAGGATGCATTAGTCCTAGCGGAACATGCAAAGAAAGTGTATATCTTCTATCGAGGAGAAAAGATACATCCAGAACCGGTTAACCTTCTGCGAGTAGAGGAGAAGATGAAACAAGGCAAGATTGAGATAATTAACAAAACAAATATACTGGAGATAAAGGGAAGAGATTTTGTTGAGAGTGTGATTCTTGACAGAGATTATAACGGAAGCAAGGAATTCAAGCTCCAGGGAGTTTTTGTAGCAATAGGCCATGTTGCCTTGACTGACCTGGCAAAAAAACTTGGAGTAGACCTTGACAAGAAAGGAGAGATTATCATCGACCACAAGACTAGTGAGACGAATATTCCTGGAGTATATGCTGCTGGAGACTGCGCAGACAAGCCGTTCAAGCAGGTGATTACTGGTGTTGCTGAAGGCTGTACAGCTGCATATTCTGCATATGAATTTATTACTAAAGAGTATGTTGAGACTAGTTGAACGTGAAAGCTAATTAAGTTTTTAAAGGACAGATGTGTGTGTCCTCTATGCATAAAAGAGGGCTTTCTCCAGTTATTGCGACAGTCCTGCTAATTTCTATTGCGCTGTTGCTTGCAGCAATCATCTTCTTGTGGGCGAGAGGATTTCTAATAGAGAGAAACATAAAATTTGACCAACCTATTGAGGATGCGTGCGGAGATATCTCTTTTGATGCTGAAGCATTTGCTGAAGCTGGCGAGACAAGATTAGCAATTGTCAATCGCGGTAATGTGCCTATCTATGGTGTTGAGCTACAAGAAAGCTCAGAGGGGGATATTAGCAATTTGGGTGTCGCGAGATGTGGTGAGATAGGCTCTGAGAGGACAATTAGAAATGGAGAGACTTGCTCTATGATTATCTCTGCGACAACTGGTCAGGAGCTGTATATTGTACCAATGATATTAGGAGAGCAAGGAATAGCGAAAGCGCCTTACACTTGTCTGCGAGAACAGGGACAGCGAATAACGGTTCAGTAATATGATGAAAAAGCGAGGACTCTCTACCATCGTGGCTACGGTGCTTATTATTATGATTACTGTGGTAAGCGCTGCAGTGATTGCTACGTTTGTTGTGCCATTTGTCAGAGATGGACTGCAAAAGAGTACGGAGTGTGTTGACTACGATTCATATTTTATGTTTGATGAGAGCTTGAGATACAATTGCTATGCCGGCACTGGCTACAATATATCAGTTCGAGCAGCAAACCTTCAAAGTGCTTCTGAGAAAGTTAAGGGTTTTAATCTGGTCCTCTATGCTGAAGGATACTCGATAGCTGTGCCTGTGCTTGCTGGAGAGCCGGTTAATGCAATGCGCATGTTTGATATAACCGCTCCCGCACTGGCCGTGCCTCGTGCAGGAGAAACGAGGACATACTATTACGATGATGGTGCTGTATATACCAGTGGAGAGCTTTATCCTATTCTCGCTTCTGGAAAAGTATGCAAGCAGAGAAATGACCGGATTGCTTTTGTCCGGTGCAGTGGACGGCGCTCATGAGAGGGCAAGTTTGGATAGAGACAGTATTGTATACTCTCATTGGACTTGCTTTAATAGGTATGGTACTTGGCTTCGCCTATCCTAAAATAAGTGCTGCCCAGGAAAAGGTGCTTGTTGAACAGACCTTGAACTCTCTGCGAGACCTCAATACAGTTATCAATACAGTTATTGAACAAGGTCCTGGAAACCGCCGGAGCTATGAATTTGGGTTCAAGCGCGGTGAGTTTATTATTAATGCAAGCAATGATGCTCTCGAATTTATTCTAAGCGACCTGAAAAGCTTCTATTCAGAGCCTGATGCACTTATCACCGAGGGCCCTTTAACTTTTGTCTCATTTGAAGGTCCGCGCGCAAAGGGAATTCATATACGATTACTTTATACAGGTTACGCAAATATCACTTATGGACCGGCAGATACACTCAAGCTCTTTACTCCTGCACCTACTAGCTACCGCTTCTCCATTACCAATGAAGGTCTTGAATCATCTGGAGTTGCCCGTGTTTCCTTTGAAGAATCATCTGGAAAGTAGCTATCTATCGCATAGTTTTAAATAGATATTTTGCATCAGAACGACGATGGATGTTCCAATCAATCTTACACCTACTGTTCCTGCGCTGCCGAAATTTGAAGACAAGATGAAGATAGATATAAGGTATACTTTGATAGCCCCTTATGCGAGTGCGCATATCTACTGGGATAAAGATCTCGGAGAGCTGGTCTATGCTCTTGAGGAGCCTTTGCTCTCTACTGAAGAGAAGAATATTCTTGAGAAAATTGAGGAAGCGATGGTGGATGTCATAAATGTTAATGTAGCTGTCGAGAAGACGCTTGAAGCAACTACCGCCTATATAGACAAGACTGCGCGACTTCTTCTAGAGGAATTTAACATCAATCTGAGCGAAGACTCCTATCAGCGGCTTTTTTACTATCTCTTCCGCGACTTCATCGGCTTGAATGCAATTGAACCGCTGCTTCGCGACTACTATATTGAAGATATTGAATGCAACGGCATTGATACTCCTATTTATATCATCCATCGTATGTATCGAAACCTGCGGACAAACATCTCCTTTACTGATGTGGATCACCTAGCCAATTTTGTTGAGAAACTTGCACAGCGAACCGGCAGGTACATCTCTTATGCACAGCCTCTTCTTGATGGAAGCTTGCCTGATGGAAGCAGAGTCAATGCATCATATACCAAAGATGTTACCTCAAAAGGACCGACATTCACTATTCGTAAGTTTACCAAAGTTCCGTGGACTCCTACGCAATTGATTGCTTATGAAACGGTCAGCCCTGA
>JACPXY010000051.1 GCA_016196285.1 Candidatus Pacearchaeota archaeon
AACTACCCATCTTTATCTGACACAAGATAATTATAATTGTTAAACTATCTTAGATTTATATTGTAATCCTGCCTTGCTTTATCCCCAAGGCAAGACCTTGGGGTATTGATGAAGAATAAAGTTAACGGGTATCTGAGGCTCCAACTGTATCTGAGCGGTGCTTCCCGCCTTTCTTGTATTTATTGAACCGGCGCTTCGCACGTTTATCGTTTTTATTTGAGCGTCGTTCTGGATAGGAATAATCCATCTACCTCTCTAGAAATCAGAGCTTAAAAAGGTTGGTTTTATTATTACATTTTGAGTTGAATACTTCGTAAATAGGCCGGGAATCTGCTTTATTTAGTAAATAGCTATTATCTTTTTAGAATGATTCTATACAGTGGCTGCAGGCGGAATGCAGCAAACTTCGCCGGATGTTGTCTTTCTGAATCCTTTCGTTACAGTTGTTTCACCAGCATTGCAAGAACTTAAAGAGGCAATTGTACCTTCTGCATCCACGCAGCTCACCGCAACAGAGCATTTCACATCATTTACAATCAAGTCATTGTCTGCAGTGCCGAGCCTGATGCGCTTGATGCATTCTTGCTTGCCTGCTTCTTGAGCAGTTGCATATGGAGCAGCTGCAGAGAAAGTTGCCTGCACACCCTCTCCGATTAATCCTTCTTGGATAGTAGTGTGTTGGCAGTTAATCAATTGGTCTGTTCCTGAAATTTCTACAAGAGTAAATTCATTATAGTAATCATTATACAATCCCTTCTCAACATCAAACTTGCAGGAAGAAGTCTTAAGCTGGACATCTTTTCCAAGAACATTTTTGCTTGCTTTTCCAAGGTCGTCAAACGTACCGGTAAAGTAAAGGAGAACTACGACTGCAGCAATAACAGCAACAATGAGTGTAATAATAGTTACTATACCTGGAGCCTCCCCCCTCTTTGAATTGAACATAGTGCATCTAATGGCGAGTTATTTATAAATCTTGTGTACTCCTCACACATGCAGTTCAATGCGCAGATCAAAGACTCGTTTAATGCTGTTTTCTCCGCGTTCGGCACTCACAGTGACCTCTTCGACACTCAGCAAATACCCTTCAGGCACAGGAGTAAATGTGAATTCTCCTGCCCGCACTTTTCCAGAGAACGTGCCGAATTGCTCAATACGGTAGTTTCGCTCCTCAACAATCCTCTGAAATTCACTCATAGGGTCGCCTCCTGAAGAGAGCGCGGCACTGCCAGCGAGTGCAGCCTCTTGCATAATATACTCCTCTGCAAAATCAATCTGCGTAATCAAACTTGAATACTGGTATGACACAGTATCGAACCTCTGCGTAAAACTTACAAACGTAAAGAGTGCTGCTCCTGCTGCAATCAAAGCAAACAAGCCAAGTAAAGTAAATGCTAAATCCCCTCGCCGGTTCATGCCGTTCATACGCACGCTCCTTCATAATAATAGATATACAAGAGCTTTTCAGTATCATCAGGAGAGACCGCGCGCAGCTCTTGAAGAAGAGCTGTTCCCCTGTATTCTTGATATCTTTTAAGTTCTTTTGCACGCAGCCCCGCATTGCCAAGTTCATGATATTCATCTTTTCGCTCTTCAAAGAAGAAGTCTTCTTCATAGCCAGGATTCGCGTCAGGTGCTCTCTCTACAAGAATAACACATTGCCCTATTGTGCTCGGTCTGACAGTGTACTGCTGCCGTTCGTTCAATTTCGCTTCCATCTGCTCCGAAAGCGCATTCCTTGACAATTTACCTTGCTTATAGAGTATAAATCCATCCAAAACAGTAATTCTCTGCCGAATATTATCAACCTCTATCTCTATTACCTGTGACAAGATTGGTTCTCCGCCAATCTGTGGTACTGCGTCAATGCCTGTCCCGCGAGGCAAAAGAACGGTTTTGGCGAACGAAGCACTGGCAAGGTATAAGATAAGAACGATAAATATGAGAATCATGACAGGAAAAGATGTGAGTGTTTTGCCAGGTTGTCCGTCTCTGTTCATCCCGATACCTTCCTCGGTTTCTGTGAACTTCCGGCAATAATTTCATACTGTGTGCCTGTATGAATAAAAGTGATGCCTGTGCACCTTGGAAATGCCGTATTCTCGCTTGTACCAGTAAACCTGCATGCTTCTGGATTGCCTATGGAGTAAATTTTCTGCGCTCCCTCTTTAACCTGAAGTGTATAGTACTCGCTCAAGATATTCTCTTCCAGGCGGCACGGTTCAAAAAAAAGCTCTGTCTGAAACATTTGGCTATTTGCTGCTCCAGATTCGATGCATTCTCTCACCTGTGCAGCAAGCTGCTGTGCATCAATAGCTCGTGCATCAACACCACTGCCGTAGAAAACATAGATGCCTCCTGCAATACCTATACTAATAAGCGCAAGAAAGAATATAAATACAACTCCCATGCTCTGCTCTCCTAAAGATGCACGTTTATTCATTTGTTCCTCCAGAATTAAACTCCCTTACATTAAAAGAAAGCACGTTGCCAGGTACGCCTTGTGCAAAGTGTACATCAGTAACAAGCACATCATTAAAATAGAACATGCAAGTTTTCTTTGTTGAAGAGCTTAGCTTCACGCACACCTCGTGCTCTACACTTGAGAATATAATCAACGTTTCCTTATTAAGCGCATCGTTCTTCGCCGCAATCTCGCTTGCTTTCTGCATATCCAGCACAATAGTATCTCCAGGCTGTGCAGCATTCACTACTCTCACAATTTGAGAGATATAGTATTGTTCCCAGATTGCAGCACCGCCTTCCTGCATGCCGATAAGCGCAAACAAACCGCCGGCAAAAAAAGCAAGGAGAACTAGATAAATTGCTGAATCATAGAAAATGCTTCCTTGTTTGTTCATGCTATTTTTTAATATCGCCTCGCGGAGTAATGAATTCATCAGGAATATATACAGAAACACGGAGTACTCCTTTCTTTTTGTCAATGTTAAATTCCATGAGTTGAGAATTAAGTTGAATGCCTGGCAGTGCGCTCAATCGTCCATCGTAACTTCGTTCGCTCACTACCTCAACATGTTCTTCATTAAAAAAGCGCACAAGCCCTCCCTGCTGGCAAGCATCTCGTGCTCTTCCTGTCTGTTGTAGCTCTGCGGGCGATTTCAATTGAAATATGCAGATGCAGCTTTTGAAGTAACACTTTTCTGGGCGTTCATCAGTTGAGCCGGAAATGCCCCACCCGGCAAGATACCATCCTTTAGCACCTCGTATCATATATCTATCTGTGCCTGTTTCAAGCGCATCAATTCGCGCCTCAAGCGCATCAATAACCGAGCTTCCTGCCTTTGTTGTATTAGTTTCATAGAGTTTAACTCCAGCGTAAACCAATAAGGCTATGCCAAACGCAGCCAAAATCAAGGCAAGCGTATTATCCCAGAAATCTCCTCGCCGGTTCATGGGTTTCCTTGAATGCTTGAGCAGAGTGTATTAATGTCTTTAAAGTTATAATTAACTCCCTGCACAAGTGAACAGCCCTCCCTTGCCTTCGCATCATTTGTCGAGAACTGACCGCAATATCCTGCTGCAGCAAGCTGTCCCTGGTACGCATTGTACGCTCCATACCCTCCAACTGTGCTTGCGCCAATCAATGTAAGTGCCTGTCCATATGGATTAAAAAGTATCGCTCGCGCGCCGGCTGCAGCAACTCGATTTACCACTGGTGTCATGAACGTCACGCCCGCTACAGTACCTCCAGCAGCAAACATATTCCGTAACACTTCAGTTGGCTTGATTGACTTGACTTGCATGAACACAAGAGCCATCTCTCGATTCGCGTCAGTGCTCGCATCTCTACCTGCAAAAGTCGTTTGGGAGACAGTGTCAATATACTTTTTTACATTAACACTCTCTGTTTGTTCGATGTCGTCTGCCAGAACCTTCTGAATAGTTTGTTTCTCTTTAAGCAAGCCAAACTGATCATTGTTCACATATGCATAAGAGCTGACGCTCTTGTCAGTGAATGCTTGCAAAAAGGTCACGCTTGTTCCAGGCACTACTGTCTTTCGCATATACTCGTTTACATTAACTCCTATTCCAGCAGCCTCATCATATAAAATAGTTCTGTCAACACCTTTGTCTATGGCTATTCGTGAGCAGATAACACAAGACGGCACAACAGAAGTCAAGCCAAGCTCATTGGAGAAACTGCCGAAGATGTCTACCTTGCCCTCGCCCATCGTGCTCCAGCACGAGTACATTGATTCAGCAGTCACCTGCTCAATCGTTTGTCGCATAAGAGCACGGTCTGTAGGATTGGTAGCGCTTCCTCTCAATTTGATTACTTCCACGTTCTTCTCTCCGCGAAACTGTTCTTCGCACTTCCCTTTCCCAGAAGTGATGCATATCTTTTTGGTCGTACACTTCAAAGGAAGTATTCCTTGGGCAGCACTAGGTGCCACAGCCCGCGTCAGAACCGATGCTTTGCAGGCAGCATCTTCAGCAAACAAACCCAAGTCTATGGTATTATAGAAAAAGACAAGAATCGCTGCAAAACCGATAAGTACGAGAACAAGCCCGATTATCTGCGATGTAGCAATCTCCCCTCTTTTCATGGTTTTTCTATGCACATGCAGTTTATAACAATTACGCACTGCCTGCATAACGTAAAATCGCCCAGATGCCGATGCTCATGGCGATAGCAAAGAGAATCCAGAGAACAATCTCCTCAGTCTGCCCGCCGAACAAACTCCCTGATGAATTCATATACACGTACCTGCAGTAGCAGGAGTATCCAGATACGCAACAAGAACGCCTTCAGGAGTAATGTATGTTAGGCAATAATTCTCTCCAAGCAAGAAAGCTGGCTTTGTCTTAATCTGATCACGCCACTGAACCGAGCCTTTCACAAGCTCACTCTCGATGCTATTCAGCAGCTTCTTACGCATATATTCATTCTTGAAATCCAGCTCAACTTCAACATGCCCGCCCGTTATATAATATATTCCGCCGAATGGTGTAGGCGCTTCAACAGCAAGCACAAGATATATCTCCTGCCCTTTTCCTTGTGAATACAATTGATATCTTACAATACCTTTTGAGTTTGGCAGGTCTCCTATGCGGAGAAGTGAATAGGAATCACTCAATACAACTATTTTATCCATCTTCTGCAGTAAAGGGTCATTCTGTTTGTTAAGCTCTTTGATAAGTGCCCCAAAGGCAAGAACATGCTCGCGCACATCACTCTGCGCATAGGCAAGCTGTGTGTGATCAACTTGGTTCAATATAAGATATCCTGTATCCTGCACAGAAAGAGTAACAGTCTGGACTTCATTCAAGTCAGCTCCATTATTGAGGATGTACAATTCATTGTTATAATTCACCAAATAATTCTGTGGTGGTTGTCCATTGTAGTAAACTTTCATATATCCTCTAACTGATTCATCTGCAGCAATTCCAGCATACCTATCAGAAGATCTTCCTTGTACCAAATCTTGAATCTGTCCTGCCCCTGCAACTGTCCGTGAGCCTTCCCTTTCTTGGTACCAATAAAGAATGAAATCGTTTAGCAGAACATTGGGTTCAACGGTATGTGCTCCAAGAATTTGCGCTCCCTTGAATGCATGCCACTGTACGCCGTCGTAATACTCAACGCTGTTGGTTCCAATAGAATATCTGACAATTGCATCACCTTCAACATGCGGCTGGGTAGTATTGAAAGTGGGAATAAAACGAAAGGGGCCTCCCCCTTTAAGAACAGCATACGCTCCTAATAAAACAATAACAACTACTACACCGACTATAATCCATCCCACAATCTCTAGACCTTGCTTGTTCATGAACCAAACCTGAATGTATTTTTAATTGCTTCAAGCACCCCTACTGCCTTACCGGAAAACAAGAGATAGCCTGCAGCAACAAGAAAAAGTATGCATAATCCTATTAATAGATATCCGAGAATATCTTTATCAATGCCGACAGCAGCTTGCCCGCGAGCCCCTATTCCCATTTTGAAAAAAACCCTTCCATATTATTAAATCTATGTGTCTTCTAAAGGTTTATAACATTCTTCCACATTCTAGTATCGGTAAAAGATGGTTGACGCAAAGGACATCTTGAAGAAATATCGGACGCGGATAGAATCCCAGTTTGAATCAACATCTCAGATATCCCGAGATTATCTGCAATTCAAGCAGGACATGCTTCATGAAAATAGTGTGTATGAGCGCTGGGCGCTGGCATTGGGTAATCTGGTGCATCTGAAGATTGCTGATAAAGACAGAATAAAGATGGAGCAGGAGCTCTCTGATGCACATATTTCAGTCACTCCAAGTCAAGCACTTACCCTCTCCCTTTTCTCATTTATCCTCGTCTTTCTGCTTACACTCCTGATTGGAACTGCATACTTTCTAATTACCTCGCTCTTTCCAATTCTGTTTATTGCTCTCGGCTTCTTAGCGAGCATCTTCGTCTTCTACTATACTTACACCATGCCTAGAAGGCTTGCGAATGCATGGAAGCTCAAAGCATCAGCACAGATGATTCCTGCCGTATTGTATGTAGTGGTATATATGAAGCACACCTCCAATTTAGAACGAGCAATTGAGTTTGCGTCCCAGCATTTGGAAGGCCCGCTTGCCCTAGACTTAAAGAAAATATTCTACGATGTTGAAGTCGGCAAGTACACTACCATCAAGCAATCCCTGGACCGTTATCTGGAAAAGTGGCGCATGTATGCGCCTGAATTCGTTGAATCATTCCACTTAATCGAGTCTAGTCTATATGAGCCGTCAGAAAGCAGGCGTGTTGACATATTAGAGAAATCATTGCAAGTCATTCTTGATGGTGTCTATGAGAAGATGCTCAAGTACAGCAGAGATATTAGGTCCCCGCTGACAAATGTATATATGCTCGGCATCATCCTCCCAACTCTTGCGATTGCGCTTCTCCCGCTCGCATCAACGCTTCTCGGAGGAATCTTGCGCTGGTATCACGTAATGGTTATATTCAACATCTTGATTCCTTTGCTGGTTTTCTACTTAACTTCTGAGATTCTGTTAAAGCGGCCTGGAGGATATGGCGAATCTTCTGTGCTTGAGTTAAACCCGGACTACAAGACATTTATTGCAAGAAAACCATGGATTATCGCCGCGGCAATCGCCCTCCCGCTTGTGCTCATAGGGTTATTGCCTTTTCTATTTCAAGTCACGTGGTTCACAAGTACATTCAACTTGCAAAGCGACTACACCTACGGTCAGCTCGGACTCTCGTTCCTTGAAGAGACAAAGATATTCGACTTCAAGCAAACACCGGCAGGAAAAACAGGTCCATTTGGTCTTGTTGGTGTGCTGCTCAGTTTATTCATTCCTTTAGGGGCAGGTTTATTCTTTGGAATAGCATACCATCAAAAAACAAAAACCCTTATAGAAAGCAGAGAGAGAACAAAACGTCTTGAAGAGGAATTCACCAATTCATTATTCCAGCTTGGAAATAGACTAGGTGATAATATCCCTGCAGAAATTGCCTTTGCTCGGGTAGCTGAATCAACACAGGGTCAGATGACGCACAGCTTTTTTGCATTGGTGAATCAAAATATCCAAGAGCTTGGGATGTCAGTCGATCGCGCAGTGTTTGACAAAAAGCGCGGTGCGATTATCTACTACCCCTCTCCTTTGATTGCAACATCCATGCGCATACTCCTTGAATCAGTTAAAAAGGGCCTGCAAGTTGCTGCACGAAGCCTGATGTCAATCTCAGAGTACGTCAAGAACATTCAAAAGATAAACCAGCGCCTCAGGGATTTATTAGCAGAGATTGTCTCTGACATGAAGTCAAATATGACTTTTCTCGCTCCGCTCCTCTCCGGCATTGTAGTCGGTCTGGCGGTCATGATTGCTACAATTCTCAATAAACTGCAGGCCTTCCAGGAGACACTCGGTGGAGAGACTGGGGCTGCAGGCCTTGCAAATATAAGCAGCATCACGAACATTTTCGACATCACCACAATGATCCCTCCCTATTTTATACAAGCAATTATTGGCATCTATATTATAGAGATCATCTTCATTCTGACCAGCGCATTGGTGACTGTTGATTCTGGAAAAGATACGCTAAAAGAGAAGTATGAGCTCTCCCGTAATCTCCGTACCGGTCTTATGCTCTATCTTCTCACAGCACTCGTGGCTCTGCTTGCTCTTGCAATTCTAGCATCAGTTGTCCTCTCGCAATTTTAATGAAGTAGATATAGAGGATGCAATAGACTATCCTTTCTGCACTGCCTCATAAAACCATTGCTTCCAAGCAGGAAACACAAACTCGCCGAGAGGCAGACCAGATTCTTCGCGAATCTTATCGCTAATGGCATGAAATGCATGGTTTGCTAGCTTGTTGAACTCGGCTTCCATGAGCTGAGGTTTATTCAGGCGTATCGCTGTCTCTACAATCTCTTGCTTGATTTTGCCGCGGAGGATGATATTATCATAGACTGCATCCCAATTTCCTGCCCAACCTTTCACCATGCCTGCAATATTCTTGATGATTTCTGAGTCGCCGTTGATAAGTTCAGGCGTCGGCTCTAACTCGTCTGTCTCGACATTGTATCTCAGAAGATCAACAAATCCTCCTTCTGCGAGGGGGTCACGAAGCCAGTGTTTCCGTACTTCGGTAACACGCATGACTCGTTTGACCGAATGCATTCCATCCGGAGTTTTCACTGGATTAGCTACAATGATGATATCTGTTGCCTTGAAGCTGGTTGCAGGTACGTTCAAGTCGTTAACTACCCTGTCAAAGACTCCATATGGGCTGTCGCCGTGAATAGTTCCTGCGACGACGTTTGCCAAAGCTCCGACACGCATCGCCTCATATAATGCTCGTGCTTCCCCGCTGCGCACCTCGCCAATAATTAGCGCTGAGTCTCCTAAACGCAGGCTCGCCCTGATGCCTTCAGCTGCTTCGACTTCGGTGCTGCCAGATACGAGAGCAGAACGGACTTTCATCCGGAGAATATCGTATCCCAGCTTTCGGAGAGCGTCTACTGGCAATTCCAAAGTATCTTCAACAACAATCGTTCTATATTTAGGCATAATCTCAAGAAGGAGACTGCCTAATAAAGAGGTTTTTCCAGAACTGCGCGTTCCTGCGACGAGAAGGGTTCTGCTTCCATCAATAAAGAAGCTCAGGAGTCCTGCTGCAAACGTATTAATCATCTTATTATGTATAAACAATGGTAATGTCCATGGCTGGTCCCTATGACGCCGCAAGGCATACGACAATCCAGAAGGAGATAGTGGCTCTTTAATGGCTGCGATTCTTGCGCGAACACCTCCGAAAACTAAATCGGTATCAAGTATAGGGTTCGCCTCATCCAAAGGTCTACCAGACTGAAGGCGCAGTTTAGCAGCCCAAGAGTCAGCATCTTCATAGCTTGGGATGATGTTAGTAACACACTCATCGTATTCTTGATGTCGAACAAAGAGAGGGGTCTGTGCAATCGGCGCATTTGCAACAATATCTTGAAGGTTAGTGTCTAGTAGCAGAACTTCAAGCAGCCCGAAGCCAATAGTATATCTAACTAAGATATGGCTTAACTTCACCAATTCACGATGGGTGAGTGCAATGTGCTTATTCACCGCAAGTTCAGAAAGTAAGTCTTTAGCAACATTGAAGAAAACTTGTCTAGTCTTCTCAGGATCTGTAAACTCTTCTGCTTTCGGTCGATGTTCAGTCAACACAGTCCGCGCGAGATTCAAGAGAAGATGATGCTCTTCACTCAATGAATACTCTGGAGGCATGACATGATAAAGGTACTTTGGGTCTTCAGCACGTTTTAAAATAGTTACAGTAACTGTTTCCAAATCTCCTTGTAGGTCGTACTGGTCGATGAAAGTAGCATTAGAAGGAAACTGGGTGACTAATCTGGTAAAGGTAAAGTTAGGAAGTACATCAGGCCGGAAAAGAGAGCGATAACTCTCCCTTCCTGTCAAGAGAGTTCCCAAGGCAAGAGCTGATTTCACTAGCATAGTCTCCTCGAGGAGAGAGCGGATTCTCTCCAACAGGCGAATATAATTCACCAATGCGCTGGTATTGAGCACGCTTCCTGAATCAAGCTGTGTGCGCAAGCCTTGAATCCGGTGGCGCAGCTCAGCATAGCATCCTAGAGGATCCTGCCTCAATAGATTCATCAGATAGGACAAGTCGCTGTGCACTTCAGCAACTGAGCCATACAAACTAAGCCTCTGAACAGAGAGCAGCGCTTCCTGTTTTGTCAAGAAGGTAAACAGCCGGGCTATCTCAGAAAGGAAAAGCACTTGTTCAGCAGGGTAATGATAATTCCTTTGCTGTACAAATACGATTCTGGAAACCTCTGGATTCTCCACTAATATATCTACTGTTCTCCCCATAACTGCTGCGCTCTCTGCGATACTAGGCACAAATGAAGCCTGTAGATAATTTACATACAATACGGTCTCGCCTTGTTTCCGTTCAAGCTCAGTCGCATACAAAGGAGTTCCCTCTTTGAAAAGCATATAGCTCTAAGCTAAACATGTATTAAATATCTTTCCAAAAAATATTGTAGTGAAAAAACTATTTAAACTCGTCAATGCTCTTCTAAGAATGGAGGATGCCCAGCAATCAGAGGGAATAGAGCTTATCATACGTATTCGTGAGCTTGAAGAAAGACAGCATCTGCTCAAAGATAGGGTTCTACTCATTGGAAAGACTCTGGTAATTGATAGAGAAAAAACATTTAGAGAGCTGCAAGAGCTGAAAAAAACAATAACTATAATAAAAGAAGAAAACCTGCGCATGCGTGAATTGCTCGAACGCGTTGCTGAGCAGTTGAACAATTCAGCAAGAAAAGAAGAGCTGATGATACTTCAGAGACAGATTGATCTGCTCAGGAATATCAAGGTTTAAGAGCTCATGCAAGTCAGTATTATTACATTTTCTTAATTTATGTTTGCTCTGGCAAAGCATATATAAATACTATTTCTCATAGATAGGTGTGGGTGTGATAGAGGATATTAAAAAGATGAGGTCTGAAGGCAGGAGCGATCAGGAGATTGTTCAGGCTTTGCAAGTACAAGGCCTCTCGCCGAAGCAGATTTACGAAGGCATATCTCAAACAGCAATAAAAGAAGCTGTAAGTGAGAACCCTAATGTAGAGCCTTCAATTCGTGGCAGGCCAGGCACTATGGCGACACAAGAATTAGAATTGCAGCCCTCGCTGGCTTCTGCTCCTGAACAGCAGGAATATGGGCAGCCGCTGCAGGAATCTCAAGAGCAAGGATACACACAGTATTCTGCACAACAGCCACAAGAAGGATACAGTTCTTATGGTCTCAGTGCAGACATGGTATCGGAAGTTGCAGAGCAAGTAGTCAACGAACGTCTAGCAGGACTCCGCAATGAACTCGAGAAAGTAATTGCCTTGAGAACCTCTTTTGAATCGCGAACAGATATATTAGATGAAAGACTGAAGCGTATTGAGAAAATAATTGACCGGCTTCAACTCTCAATACTGCAGAAAGTGGGAGATTACATGACTAATGTAGAAGACATTAAGAAAGAGCTCATTGAGACACAGAAATCATTTAAATCCCTGAAGACAGAACGAGAGAGAAAAGACGCTTCTGAGTGAAGAACCCTATGGCAAGACCATAGGGCATCAGAAAGAGATTATTATCTCCTGCAACTACCCATCTTTATCTGACACAAGATAATTATAATTGTTAAACTATCTTAGATTTATATTGTAATCCTGCCTTGCTTTATCCCCAAGGCAAGACCTTGGGGTATTGGAAAACAATAATAGAAAAGAATTTATTTAACTTTGACCAGCACCCAACTAACCAATGCTGAAACAATGACTAGTAATATCGCGCCGCCTACGCGAGGAGAGTACAACCAATCAAAGAAGGCAACTGCCTCAGGACTTCCCCCTTCATAACCTACATTCCCTGGAAGATAAGGCACAATCGAGGAAGAGAAGACCAGCAACCCTGAGATAATGAATACAATAAACAGTATTACCACAAAAAAGATGCCTACTCCCTTCGGCAGATTCTCTAAAGGTTTCCCAACAAACCCAATTAGAAGCAGCATGAAGAACAAGCTGATAATCAGCACAGCAAACCATGGTGCAACATTCTCAACATACTCTCTCGCACCGCCAATAGAGACAAAGAGCGTTGCAAGTAGGAAAGATATAAACAGCTGTACCCATTTATTCTCAACAATCTTTGTCTTCAGCAGGACTACAAAAGAGACTAGAAATACCAGCAGAAAGCTGACAAGCGGTAGAAAATAAGTGGTTGCTGATAAATCAACAGGCATTTACGGCCCCCATGCTGATTTATATTCAGGCTTATACTTATTAGGATTTACATCAGCAGGATTCTTAGGTCCAGCATTCGCAATGGCAATAATCAGGCCAATAACCAATACAGCTCCTACGACCCACCCTACATAATCATCGAACGTACCATACGAGTACCACCCATACTGGGAAAATGCCTTAGATATCGCAATAATAGCAACAATAAACCCAATTGTTCCTAGCCCCCATCCCCAGAATCTCCTCTCATCAAGAGGAATAAACAAGCCAACAAGCACTACAATCACCATAATGACTGCCAGCCCTACTCCAAGTCGTGGGAAGATTTCTCTGAAGAAAGCAGGCACAAAATCAAGCTGGAGCGCGAGCAGTGCGGTAACAACTGCAATAAGAATGTGAATTCCTTTATTGCCTCCGAGCATGCCGGTAGCAGTAAGGATTCCAAAGATAATAGCAAAAATAAGCAAGAATGGTAGAAGATAATCAAACACCCCATAACTCTGGAACTGCGCAAGCAGAGTCCCTATATCATACACCATACTCTACTCATTGGCAGGGTCTTTAAATATGTTTCGCAGAAATTAGGATGATTTTCCAGATCCTGAACTGCTGCTCTTGCTGCCGAACCACGCGAGCAGAACTGCCCCGACAGCAATAACTATCAAAAGAAGATTGCCCAACAGAGCAGACCCGCCGGAGAAGAGATCATACAAATAGCCGAAGGAATCGGTAAAGTACATGACTGCAATAGCAATTACAATCAGCGCAGCAAAGGGCGCTCCTTTAGTGACCCAATCAGGAGAACTGAAGTCCTTAAAGAAGAATCCAACCAATAAAAGGAAGACCATAATAATTACCAGGCTGACTGCGAGGAAAGGAATAAGCTTTGTTATCAAGTCCATGGCAGAAGCAACAGAGATGACTAAAAGTCCTATGGCAAGGGCAATGAGCGCATCACTTTGTTTCTTTCCATCTCCGAGTATCTTGGTCTTCTGCAAAACCGCAAATACGAGTGTAAACACCAGGATAAAAACAAGAATCGTCTGGCCGAGCGGTCCAGAAAAAATAGTCTCGACAACCATTCTCTAAAAAGCGACGGCCTCTATTTAAATCCTTGCATCAGACGAAGAAGAGAGAAATATCATTATCCATATACGATAATATTTACAGACATCAGCTAACAATATTTATTATATAAGATTTAGGAAAGAATAAAGGCTTGAAGAACCAACGGACAATGAGCATTAAACTGCTTCAGGTGAAGTATCTTCAAGCATGTTATCATCTCTGCTTGGTAAAGAGGCTTTGGTAACAATAAAAACATCGCCGATTGCCTTGACGAATTGATGCGGGATAATGACGCCGCGAGCGCCCCCAAGACTGCCTGCGAGACCAGAACCAACGCGGATTCTCCATCCTTCAATTTTATTGTCTACAAGGCTTACTTCCTCAACTTGACCAAAATAATCTCCCTCTGATGTATAGACGTGTTTACCAATAACCTCACTAATTTTTTTTATACGAAGCATGGTAGATGCTGTTCTTAGCACTATTTATACTTTGTGTTTTTCAAATGCATATATCCGCAATGTTTATATAAAACCCTCTTATGGTCGTTCTATGAAAGCGCGCGAAATCCCCCATCTTGCTGCAGCTGTGCTATTGCTCGCATTAGTTGCTGGATTCTCGCAATTTATAAAACAGGGAATCGGTGAATTTCCACTATACCTTGGCTTTGCAGCACTTATTATTGTAGTTGCAGTTGCCTCAAAAAAGCTGATGGCGCATCTGCTTGATGCCGATGTTGAGCACAGGCTCTGGCAAGGCTCGCGCTTCGGCTTTGCAGCGCACCATCATTTCAAAAAAGAGGTGCCTTACGGCATCATCCTTCCTTTGGTTTTCTCACTATTTAGTATCGGCTTCTTCAAACTTATGACTTTTTTAACTTATGACTCTAGTGCGCAAAGATACAGGGCAGCGAAGCGTTTTGGTAACTATAGCTATACTGAGATGACTGACTGGCACAATGCACTGATTGGAGCAGGAGGAATTCTTGGAGTGCTTTTGCTCTCGTTCATAAGCTACTTTCCTAATCTGGAAGTGCTCTCAAAAATGGCTGCACTGTACGCATTTTCAAATATGATCCCTCTGAGCAAACTCGATGGATCCCAGATTTTCTTCGGTTCCCGTGCGCTCTATGCTGCTCTGGCAGTCGTTACTTTAATCTTCTTAGGTTATGCAATAATTCTATGAAAATCAAGTAGTAATAGAAGAAAGAGTGGCCTCGTTAATAATTTAAACCCTTGCAGATTGCAGACAGGATGGTCCTCTTGCAGCCTCGTGAATATCAGCGTGCAATCGTTGAGACATGCAAACAGCAGAATACTTTGGTTGTTCTGCCAACTGGCTTGGGTAAGACACTTATCGCGTTATTCCTCGCAGTCCATAGGCTTGAGAAGTTTCCTGGAGAGAAAGTTCTCTTTCTTGCTCCCACTAGACCCTTGATAGAGCAGCACTTAGAGTATTTCAAAAATCAGCTCCCTGAATTATTTGCGCAAATGGAGTTATTCACAGGCAATGTTCCTCCAAAGCAAAGAACTCTTCTTTTCAACCAAGCAGACATCATCTTCTCAACACCCCAATGCATTGCTAACGACTTGTCTAACGGACTCTACTCCTTGCAGAATATCTCACTATTAATTATAGATGAAGCGCACCGTTGTCTCAAGAATTATGATTATACTAAAGTTGTAAAATCTTACAAAGAAAATTCTCTGCACATGAGAATTCTCGGCTTGACGGCCAGTCCCGGTTCGGACTTGGAGATAGTAAATCACATCTGCAAACATCTTAATATAGAAGAAATAGAAATAAGAACTAGAGATTCACCAGATGTAAAAGAATATCTTCAAGAGCTGGAATTTCAAAAAGTAGAAGTTCCTTTTCCAAAAGAGTTTATGGAAATTAAAGTCCTATTGAAAAGAATCTACGACTCAAAAATAGAACAATTACATTCGAGAAATTTACTATTTGGTCCCGTAAATAAAATTACATTACTAAAAACACAGACCAGACTTGCAAGTCAAGCCTCTCCAAGAAATTTTAATGCATTAGTTGGCATGTCTCTCACTGCTCAAGCCATCAAAATCTCTCATGCCATGGAATTATTGGAAACCCAGACATTAGCAGGTCTTTCAGATTATTTGCAAGGCCTTGTCCAGCAAGCCAAAGAAAAGAAGACAAAGGGCGTTCAAACTCTCGTCAACTCAAGCGAATTCCAAGTAGCTCTTCTTTCACTTAACAACCTGCTAAAAAACAAGATAGAACATCCAAAGATAGAGGAAGCCTATGTTTTAATAGAAAATGAATTAAAAGAAAACAATAACAATAAAACAATCATCTTCACTCAATTTAGAGATACTGCCAAAGTATTATCAGATAGATTATCCCAAAACCCAGAAATAAGGCCTGCAATTTTTATAGGCCAGGCAAAAAAGAAAAATCTCGGTCTCTCGCAAAAAGAGCAGAAAGCAATAATAGAACAATTCAAGACAAATGAGATAAATACACTAATAGCCACATCAATCGGCGAAGAAGGATTAGACATTCCAGAAGTCAGCCTTGTCATTTTCTACGAGCCGATTCCAAGCGCAATCCGCTCAATTCAAAGAAGAGGAAGAACTGCACGCCTTTCTAAAGGAAAATTAATCATTCTAATAACAAAAGACACAAGAGATGTCATTCACCATTACGCTTCAGCAGCAAGGGAAAAGAAGATGCATACAACTATCCATAAAGTAAAAGAAGATATGAAAAATGAAAGGACAGAAAAGAATAATAAAGATAAAGTTAAAACTCTGAAGGATTTTACTTAAATCGTTATCTCCTAATGGCTTGACATTTTCTATTTATCAACATCTCCAGTTAATATCCTCACCAATTTAGAAAATTACCTCTTAAAAACATACAAAGATTTAAATATAAAAATAAGATTAATCTTACTATGATGATAGATACAACAAAGATGAGCTCAAGAGGACAAGTAGTCATTCCTCTTGACATGCGTAAAGACATCGCAGAAGGAGATAAGCTGGTTGTAATCAGAAAAGATGATGAAATAATTTTAAAGAAGACAATACCTGCAAGTGCTTTGCTCTCCTCTAAATCTTTTGGCAGAACTTGGTTTAATAAGAAAGAGGATGAAGCATGGAAGGACTTGTAAAGGGTGATGTTATAGTTGTAAACTTTCCTTATTCTGATCTTAAAACATACAAAAGAAGACCTGTTCTTATTATAAAAGTTCCAAGAGGAGAAGATATAATTGCCTGTCAAGTTACTGCTGAACCTTATGAAAAATCTGTGGAGATGGCTCTTAAAAAAGAAGACTTTCATACGGGTTATCTAAAGAGGGATAGTTATTTGAGGGTGGATAAAATTTCTTCAATAGAAAAATACCTTATTCAATATAAAATTGGAAGAATAAAAAAAGAAAAATTTGATGAAATTATCAACAGAATCGTTTTCTTTCTTAAAGATTGATGAGAAGCATAATGTAGGCGAAAACATAAATATAAAGTATTAAATTTCTAATATTATCTTATTATTCACTTCAGCAGGAATTTATTAATAATTTATTTTACGGCAATCTCCAAAGAATATTTTTATCTCCCAATGGCCTATTTTGTTAACTATTAACATCTCAAGAATATTTATTCACGGATTCCAAGCAATTTTCTTAATTTCGCAGGGTTTCTTTCATTTCTCAATATATATTCAAGCTGCTCAAGCGTCTCCGACGCTAACCCAACCAGGCGGCCATAACCAAGATCAAGGACAGCCCCGCCAAGAGCAAAAGACCACCCGTAGCCGACAAGCCCGTCGACGCACCACGCCCCTTCTAATGCTATTTCTCTTTCAGTAGGAATAAAGATTCCCATCATATTTTCATAATTGAATTTCTTTCCCTCATCAAAAATCCTATCTACTCCCATTTCTAATAATGCCTTATTCCCGCAGCACAATTCAAGATAAACCTCATTTTTTCTTGCTTCCTCTATTGTTAAGTCTCTTCCAATTGTATCTCTTGAAAACTCCTCTCCTTTTACTTTCAAATAATTTACAGGTAATCTCCTGCAAGTCAGGGGAGTTTCTTCATCAATTCCAGCCAATCTTTCAAAATTACTCACTTTAAATCTTCCATTTCTCTCTCCTATTGAAGGAACAACAAATGTATTTCCTAAATCATGATAATTTTTTAGCCATTCTTCTTTTCCTTGTAAAATGCCCACCATTCTAAAAGCAAAAGTAGCAGGCACTTGCCCATTCTTCCTCATTTTAGGCATAATAGCATTTATAGGACCTTGATAAAGCGTGGGAACTTCCCTTCTGTCTTGATACTTATTTACATCCATGAATTTTCCACATTTAAAGCATTTATAACTCTTTCTATTAACTACTTTAAAATTGATACACATCACAGAAACATTTAAATAGTATATGTATACATATACGTATATGTCAAAGCTAATTAATGTAGCAGATAAAACCTATGAGAAGCTGAAAGCAATGAAAGGCAAAAACGAAAGTTTTACAATAGTAATTGAAAATCTCGTTAGAAAAACTTCCAAAAAACAAAAGAAGAAATTTTCCGAATTCTTTGGAAAAGGTGGAATAGATGAAAAAGCAATAGCCGATCTAAAAATTGGATGGAGAAAGTGGACAGAAAGATTTGCTTAGATTCTGATATTATCATAAATTTCTTAAGAAAAAATCCAGAAACAAAGAAAATTATAGATGAACTTGGGGAGGAATTTTATACTACTCAAATAAATACATTTGAAGTTTGGTCTGGAAGACTAAATCATGAAGAAAACACTATAAAAGATGTACTTGACTCCATAATTAAGATAGACTTCGACGAAAACTCTGCTCTCAAGGCGGGAGATATTCAGATAAAATTAAGAGAATCTGGAGATTTAATAGATTTCAGA
>JACPXY010000066.1 GCA_016196285.1 Candidatus Pacearchaeota archaeon
ACGCACTTTAGTGCGTGGTGGCACATCGTGCTTTTGATATACATTATTCAGCTCCCTTTGATAAGAGAAAGTTCTGGAAAGGACTGTTTTTTCTTTCTAGTACTACATTATTCATCTCAAGTTCCAATTGAGATATTCGATTAGAGAGCGAGGCATCTAAACGAAGTTTATCCATAAGATCAATCTCGGTCTTATAGGAATCTTCAAGCTTATCGAGAGTAGCAATAAAGGTCTGATTCATAGCGCTCTGTACTTCTGCATCAGGCCTTCCTGCTATCATCAAATCATTCTGAAGCGCCCTGATCTGTTCATCATCTTCAAGAATCTTCTTCTCCAGAAGCTGCGCTCTCTGAGAGATATCTTCATAGTTTGACTTAAAACGAAATGCTGATATCTCTTGAGTAAGAGCCCTGTCTCGCGTTTCTTCAAGTCTCGCAGAAAGAGATTGATTATTGTAGGACATCCATAAAGTAGAGATGCCTACTGCAATAGTCGCTGCTACCTTAATAACACCATAAAATAGACGCCCAAAGGGAGGGTAACGAACAAGGTTTCCTGGCTCATCATCTTTATCTTCGATATATGTTTGCAGTACGGGCACAGGTAAACCTACAGGAATAGCACTAATAACGGGCAAGGGAACAATTTTATCACTCAAGCACACGCGCTTCTCAAATATAGCATAGCCATTAGGAGTAATCTTTGTTCGTAAAGAAGTGATTGCATGAAGTGCAGACAAACGGTTCTTAATTCGCTTTCTCTTCCGAGTATCAGCAGCAATATGGGCATAAGATTTATCCAATAAAGAAGAAAGATACGTTTTGTCTTCTCTCGAGAGAGAATCTTCATGCATCTGCACTAACATATTTAACTTTTCAATCCGCTTTGCATGGCTATATCCTCGATTAGCAATAATCTGTGTAGCTTCTTCAAGAACATGTTTATTTTCTCCAAAACTGCTCTTAGAATCGTTGTACATGCGGTATACAGCTCCAGCTAGCCCTCTCTTAAAGGCATATGTGTAACTCTCTTCCCACCTATCTGCATGCAGGTTCATTAAGATAAACACGCAGTGCTATTATAAAAGAGAAAGGTGTCTGCAAAGAGACAACTCTCGCATGCTATGTCTTCTGTTCCATCTTATTTTGGAACATACGCAAAGTCAAGAAAGAATAAGAAATCAAGAGGGGCCCTACTACAATCCCGACAAGTCCGAATAAATAAATGCCTATGAATATTCCTAAAGTGGTCAATAAAGGGTGTATATCTCCTACGCGTTTCTGCAGATACGGTCTGATAAAGTTGTCTATATTGCTTAGAAAGATGCCCCATATTAATAAGCCGAATGCAACTCCGTAATTATTCTGCATAAACTGAATTACTACTGCCGGACCCCACACAAGCGGTGTTCCTAAAACAGGGATGAATGCGAGTATCGCTGCAACAAATCCCCATAGCACCGCACCCTTAATGCCTGCAACAAAGAAGCCAAGTGCTACCAAGAATCCCTGAAAGAGAGCCAGCAGACCGCTTACAATGACTGTAGTATATGTCACGTTCTTGAACTCATTAATGAGGCGGACAGTCTCTTTCTCGTCAAAGGGCAATGTCTTTGCCAGGGTTTTTCCAATATCATTCTCAACCAGAAGATAATAAATGATAAACGCCATGATAAACAGGCTTACAAAGAGATGGGCGATGCCTTTAAGCAAGTTAGCTGCAAAGTCTCCTGTTCCGATACCGAGCGCGAAGGGATTATCCAATACTTTCTCAAGGTGCAGCTCTGGGAAGACATTGCCAAGATATACGACTCCTTGAGAGAAAAGATCCCTTTCAATAACCAATTCAGAGAATTCAGAATAGACTAGCTTAGTAATTAGTACTGCAGGCAGTGCGATTGCCAAGAAAGAAGCGATAATCAGAAATAATGCAGATGCCCTTTTATTCCACGACCACCGCGCTACAAGGGTTGTATGAAGCGGGTAGAGAAGCACATAAAAGATAATTGCCCCAAAAAAGGCGCCGATGAATGGCCATGAGCCATAAATCAACATGGCAATAAGCACAAAGCTGATAATGCCTGCTAGAATAATATTATAAATCGTTGGTTTCATAAGCAGAGATAGTATAAGACAAGAGTACTTCAATCACTCATGACAACCTTATCTAGAGTACTATGATGCGACCTCCCTGTCCGTAGTATATATGTATAACTCTTAACTGAAACATGGACTAATGCTCTGTCTTTTGTTTCAGGTTTAGTAAATACAATAGTCGCATCCATTAATTTTTGTTCATGAATAATACATCCTCGAAGGTCTCCATTGAGAGCAAAGTTCTCCCAAATGGATTCATCACTTGAGCTGACTGAAACAAAGACTACATCCTCAACTACTGTCTTATCTTTAGTAGTTACCTTGGTAGACAGTCTGATAAGAAGAAGAGAGGCAAGACATTCAGGGCTCTGGTTATTCAGCGTGGGCATCATAGGTATGAAGGGCTCATCTTCTCGCAGCAGACTAACGTCGTGCCAATGAGAAGACATTCTTTATTGCAACGACGATAGTCGCTGGAATAAATATGAGGAGCAGGGAATCTAAAATGCGCTCAAAAACAGGGAGTATGCCGACTGCCTGCTGTCCAAACGTAGCTGCAATAATGAGAACAGTCCCTGAAAGAAGAAAAGGTTCAACTTCATCGTCAGCAATATTAAGAATCCCGACGATGAATCCTATAATAACCAATAATGCTGCTAAGAAAGAAGTGAGAGCGCCAAATAATCCAAAGACCAATGCAATAAGTGCACCGATTAAGAAAGTCCATGCACCAAGCCTGTTTCCGTTATTCTTCAGTACCATGCAGTCACAGTATAGCTCCTTATACATCAGAACTTAAATAAAGAAGCTGTATGAAACAAGACACTATGCTCTCAGATATCTACAGCTAGAATCTTTTTCTTGACTCTTCTCATTCATCCTTACCACTTAATGAACAACCCGTGGCAAGACCTC
>JACPXY010000052.1 GCA_016196285.1 Candidatus Pacearchaeota archaeon
TTCTACATTGATTATTTGTGTGCCCTTTATTTTTTAACTTGAAAAATTCCTTTCTTATTTCTTCTTTTTTCATTAGGTCTGCAGAAAATCAACGCAGAACTAATTTTCGGTAGCCCATGACATATGTCTCTGGCTTATACACCTGCAAACTCCTTAACAGAAGATTTAAATAGGCTCTTTTTTGCCATTAAGTATGGATCATCAATTATATACAGTACTTGTTGCCGACGACAATTACCTTGTTCGACAAACGAATGAGATGATATTGAGAGCACACGGGTTCAAAGTAGCAGATGGAGCTTCTAGCAGATCGCACTTAGAGAGAGCGCTGGAGACAATGACTCCTCACCTCATTGTGAGCGATATTGATATGCCTTATCTAAATGAAGGAATAGATTTTGTCAGAGCGCTTCGTGAACGCGGAAGCGAGATACCTGTAATTTTGGTATCAGGAAGAGGAGTAAACATTGCGCAAGACACGAAAACCTGGCAGAGAAAGATGTATGAAAAAGATGAATATTGGGTTGTAAGAGAGGATATGAGTAAAACCTGCTTACTACATAAGCCCTATAATCCTGCAACCTTAATACACCTTGCGCGTGCACTAGTATTGCCCACCCAATAATTTTTAAACCGCTTTCTGGTTACTCTTGTATGGCCCCGTAGCTCAGCCCGGTCAGAGTACTGGACTCTTAAAGTTTGAATCGTAAGATTCGGAGCAATCCAGGTGTCGCGGGTTCAAATCCCGTCGGGGCCATCTATCCTATGTCGTATCTAAAATTAAGAGATATTCCACAACATTTAGAGCAGCGGATAGCAGAAGCCAGGAAGAACAAAGAGTTGGAGCCAAACTGCTATGGAACAGCCTTCTTTTTGCTGGGAGTTTTGCCGTATGATATGGTAGTTTTTACAGATCGCGAAACAATAACAGAAGCGCTGGCTGGGATGGATTGCTCAGAAACGCCGAGAGATATGAGTATCATGCTCTCATTAAGAGATACTGCCTTGATGCATGCTTCCTTCATCAAACAAGCAGTTCCGCTGCAAGGCTATCAACGTGAAGGTTCATCAGGCGAGTTTAGAGAAGTTCATTCAATGAAAGAAGTACGAAGATACCTTGAGAGTCTTGAGTCTCCATTCAAATGTTTCTCACAAAAAGCCATTGTATACACATCTACATGGTACACACTAAAGTCTGAGCATGCCTTAGATGCTTGGGCGAGGAAACAAGTCGCCCGCTATACGCCTGGCTGGGATGGATAGAAAATTATTTAAGAGGAGAAACAGCAAAGAGGTATGATTGGTATTGAAGAACAGAGAATAGAAAGAAAACAAAAGCCGCAATTCAGTATCCCTGATATAAAGGAAGGCAAACATGTAGGTGCGGAAGACTCGCAGATGGATTTGGCGCTGCAGCAAAGAGGGATTCTAATCGTTCTCCATCCAGCAGGCACTGATATCACAAGATTACTAGTATCCATAAGCAATCATATCACACACCGCTTTGCAGGCATCCCGCTTGAACAGCTCCAGAAAGCATTCAGAGAGGAAGTAATCAAAACGCCCTGCCTGACCGTGCTCTATGAGGAAGAAAATGAAGAACTAAGTCATTACATCTATGCACGGCAAGCCGATACTGAACAATATTTCTATTACATACTCCCGAGAAAGATGAGAAGGCGATTTGGCTTGTAAGGTCAGCACAAAGATACAAATTTATATTAGCTCAATAACCTCTTGATGTTCTCGATATTGTCCGCAATCTCCTGGCCACGCTTCGTCAGCTTGATTAGCTTTGTTCTGCCTTTTTTCTCAAATAAGACCAACCCAAGCCGTTCCAATCCTTGTAGTATCTTGACAGCGTGGGAATACGTGCAATCAACTTCCTTTGCCAATAAGCTGCCGTACCTAGCCCGAGTCATCTTCTTCAAAGCAACAAGCATCAAAGCAGGCTTTCTCCTAAAAAAGATATCAAAATTGTCTCGCATGGCCTGTTCGGAAAGCATATAGTGCAACCTATATATTCCAGCAGTAGTCGGCTTTTAAACTTTTCTCACGATTTGTTATCTATCACAGTAACAATTTGTTGTATACATTGAAAAGGAGCACTCGTCCGCTACTAGCTCTAATTCTCAATTATCGCAAGCTCTCGAACATCGTGCTTTTGATTTATCCAGCATAAATTCTGACGACATTGCCTGCAATGCTCTTGCCTGTCAGCTCGGTATACAGATTCAAGTATCCTTTTGAGAAGAGAATAGTCTTACTTGCAAGCAGTTCTACTTGTGAGCTGCCAGAGCCGAAGGATTCCTTGATAGAACTTGGATATTTGACCATTTTAGCAGCCTCATTCGTACTTGTAATTAAGCGTATATCCTCATTCTCAAGAGCTGATTGTGCAACAAGAATCTCGCCATCTTCAATAACCGCTGAATACGTGTCATCACCAACTACAATTTCTATCTTAGGTGTATCAGAGCTAAGCGGGGGATTATGCAGGTTATACGCTTTGGAGGCAGCGAGCAGATAGTAGACAAAGGTTTCATCAAACTGTTGTTCAACCTCTTCCAAGCTGAGATTAGCTGCAGGATTCACCAGCACTCTGGTTCCCTGATACTGCGCGCTATAATCAGGTGATACCAATGAGTAATATAAAAAGAGAGCGACCACTAGAATAATAACACCTATAAGCGAAGCCCAAATCATCCAACGCCCTCTTCTATTCATATCTTCTCTAAAGATAAATCCTATTTAAACGTAGCGAAGAACTCTCTGCCAAGAGTACAGTGCATCGAAAAAGAACAAACACTACGCAAAGCTTATAATATCTCCATAATTCAAGATTCTATGAAGAAGAAATTCAAGATTCTGGCTGCATCAGACATTCACGGAGAGTCGGCACTTGTCAGAAAGTTGGCAAAACAAGCTGCAAAGGAAAATGTTGATTTAGTAGTGCTATGCGGCGACCTGACTGGATGGACAGAAACCAAAGATATCATCAAGCCGTTCAAGGACATGAATCAGAAAGTCTTGATTATCCCGGGCAATCATGACTCATTTGCCACGACTGATTTCCTAGCTGAACTGTATGGAGTCAAGAATCTGCATGGATATGCAGTCAAGTACGATACATTGGGTTTATTTGGAGCAGGCGGTGCAGATCTAGGTCCAGGAATGATTACTGAAAAAGAGCTGTTTAACACACTCAAGAAAGCACATGAATCTATCAAGAACTTTGAGCGGAAGATAATGGTCACGCATATGCATCCTTCAGGCAGTGTCTCCGAATTCTCAGGCATTCCTGGCTCTGAGGCAATTACCAAAGCAATCAAGCAATTTCAGCCGGATATACTTCTCCATGGCCATATTCATGAGGCAGCAGGCATGGAGCAGAAGATTGGAAAGACCAGAGTTATCAACGTAGGAAGAGAAGGAAGAATCATTGAGATTTGATGTTTCTCTCGACGGAGAGAAGAAGTTGTTTTAATATTCATACCGGATATATAAGGTATAAGATTCACTATGAGCTACCCAACACTCGCATCAATCACGCCAGATCTTGTTGCTCGCCTGGAAGAGGCAGACCAGCGAGATCATAAAAGAGTAGTTACCGATTTCTTTGTGGAGCTTGCACAGAAAAATGAGATGTTGCATCAGAAAGTCGAACCAAGATTCTATCATGCGCTCTCGAGTGCAGTTAAATCAGAAGTCATCCCTCTCTTTGAACGCTATGAAGGAATAAGGAAAGGCATTCTTGAAAAGCAGGGAGAGAGGAGCATAGTGAGGTATGCTGGTGTTGGTGCTGGCGTATGCATGTTAGGGGAGCTGCTGCTTACACGAGGACGTGGCTTAGCCCTTGCACTCCCTCTAGGAATCATAGGTGCATTCGTAGGAACAGCTATATACGGCTTGAAGCAGGTAGTTGATAATGCGAATATAAGTCTAGCAAAACAGCGATTATTGGGGAATATCGAGGGCTTGAATACGCGCCTATTAGTAGATCAAGAGTATGCAAAGTATCGTGAAGGAAAGGAAGGAGAATTGTTCCAAGCTGAAGCAGTTGAAGTTCTAGGACAGTATGACCTGCCAAATGCATTTTGGAGAGATTATCTAAAGGTGAGAGATGTTGACCCTGTCTGCAAGGAGGATGCTCGTGAGAGCCAGCTGCCTCCGCAATTTACAGCATTCTACACTCCTCATCTCGATGGTAGCTTTAGCGATGAAGCACGAAAACATCGCTTCAACCAGCTTGCATTTCGAGCATATGAAGTCTTCACTGCAAAAGATGCGGACTATCCAAAGAAATATGCACGAGAAGTTACAAGAGTTGACAGATAATGGCTTTCGGAAGACGTAAAAGTAGTTTTGAAGATGAATCATATAGATCGCCTGAAAGAAAAGATGAAAATTTCGGCTCAATGACGAGAGATTTCTTTAAGAGAAATATCCTAAAGGGCCTTGCAGGAGTTGCCCTGCTTGGAGGGGTAATTGGTTATGCAACCTGTACAAAATATGTAAGACCGGATGAGATAGGTATTAAGCAGGTAATTTTCTCACCTGCCGGATTGCTCGGCAAAGAAGGTATTCGTGAAGAAGTGTATACAACTGGTTTACACCTAGAGATCCCAGGACTACAGAAGATCCATGTATTCCCGAGAGATATTCAGGTTCTTGACTTGCATTCAGGAACAGATGGAAAGAAGAGTATGGATGACATGAGACAGACGCCTGCAGCACACATCCAAACATCTGATGGATTCTTCATAGACCTTGATGTATCAGTTATATATCATATTACAGATCCATTCAAGTTAATCAAGACAATTGGAGCAGGCGACCTCTACCAAGATAATGGTATCATGCCCAAGACAGAACCTGCACTGAAAGAGACACTGGGCAGATTAAATCCTGAAGATTTCTATAATCCAATAAAGCGTGTTGAGCAGCAGGAGCTAGCCAAGAATGCATTGAATGATATTCTAAAGGACAAGGGAATTGAAGTCGAACATGTATTCGTCCGTTGGCCGGAATATCATAAACAAGTGCAAGAACGCATTGAAGGAAGAAACCTGCAGCACCAGCTCGTCTCAAAGAACAAAGCAGAAACTGCACGCTCAGTAGCAGAAGCGGAATTAACACAGGTAACTGAAGAAGGAAAGGCGGCAGTACTTGTTGCACAACAGGAAGGATCATCATATGTTACTGTAAAGACTGCAGAGATGGATCTTTATGAACGTAAGAAAAAGGCGGAAGCTGATTTAGAGGTAACAAAGGCAAGAGCTGCAAGCAGTATGATGGTCAATAGGGCATATGAAGGTAATGGTTCAGACATGCTCATTGGATTAAAGATGGTAGAAGTATTTCGAGGGCTTGATACTATTATCCTGCCAAGCGGAAAGAATAATCTTAGCCCATTAGATCTGGAGAAGATGGTTAAATCATTCCAGATTCCAGTAGAAGACAAGGAGAGCAAATGAACTACGGAACCATGAGAAATCTAATATTGGGGGGAGTCGCTGCAGGTCTGATGGCACTCACAGGGATAAGCTCATATCATACTACTGATGCCACTGAAGTTGGTGTCAGGACAAAGAAGCTGTTCGGTAAGGGCGTGGAAGACAAAGTCTATCAACCAGGTTCAAGCTATTTCTTCCTTCCATTCCTCAATGATTGGGACACGTTCGACACGCGTTTGAAGATTGTTGAGATGAGCAAGAATTCTCCTGATCCAGAGACAAAAGAGCTGCGATTCAAAACCATTGAGGGCAATGACTTGGAGATTGATCTGGTATATTCCTACCGGATAGATCCTGAACAGGCAGATCATATCAGACAATTTGTAGCAGCGAATGATGAAGAATTACAGAGAAAAGTATTCAATACAATAGCGCGTTCACGACCCAGGGATTTCTTCGGTGAACTTACGACTGAACAATTTTATACTGCAGAAAACAGAAACAATGCCGCTGAAAAAGCAAGAGAGGCGTTGCAGAAGATTCTTAAACCATACGGCATTATTGTGGAGAAAGTTGCCCCAAAAGACTATCGGTTCGTTAATCCAAAATACGCTGAAGCCATTAAAGACAGAAAACTGGCAGATGCACAAGTGCTTGAATTGGAGTCCCAGATTGAAGCGCAAAGAGAGATGAATAAGAAGCTGCTGCAAGATGCAGCAGGCGGAGTAAACAAAAAGAGAGCAGAAATTGACGGCAGACTCAAGGAGGCAGTCATCAAAGCAGATGCGTATATGCTTCAGCAGGGAAGAATAGCTGAAGCACTTTTGGCAGAAGGAAAAGCTAATGCAGAAGGCATTGCCAAAGAAAGGGAAGCGATGGCAAGCACGGGCGGCGAGACAATGGTAAAAATGAAGCTTGCAGAGGTTCTGCAAGGCAAGCGCATCATCATGGTTCCTGAGACTGGGGGTATGGGCCTCACAACCTTTGATATGAATGAGTTTCTCAAGAGCTACGGTGCATACCGTTTAAGTGCTCCAGCGACAGTGCAGAAGTGAAAGTGGAAACTGAAACAGAAGTATTTGATATATATGCAATAGGGATTGGTCTTGAGCAGATTATACTCTCAGTAAATAGCACGCAGACAAAAGTGCAGGAGGGAGATCGTGCATTAGTTTTTGATATTACTCAAGTAAGGAAGAATCCTCATGCATACTTGCAAGAACAACAAAGGGCATATGATGCATATCATAAACACGTTAGAAAAAGTCTTCATTTCTTGCAAGAAAGAGTAGCAAAGACATCCTCTTCTGAAGGTGAACTCACCAATGCAGCTGAAGGATTGCCTAAGGAGTATACATAAAGAGCAGTAAGACTAGTAAAGACCCTTGTGACCCCATTCTACTGGATACGCTGCACGACACTTCGCCGAGAGCTCAAGAAAAAGACTGCAAGCCACCGAGAAACTGCCGAGGTATATGCACGTATAGAAGAGATAATGTACTCAAAGAAAGAGGTAATTGAAGAATTGTTCACAGCGCCCTTGTCTGATGAATTGAGAGAAGGAATAGAAAAATGGTATGAGATACTAAAAAGTATTGCATCAACATGCTATTATCGAGCGAAGACTGCAAAACAGTATGCCGAAATAAGTGAGCGTTTATACTTCCTCATGTATCCTGAAGAATGTAATGTTGAAGATAAAGAAGATTCCTAAACTCATACATCCCCTCGTTCATTAATTCACTCCGCAGCAAGCTACAGGGCATCAGAAGAAGAGAAGAAGAATATCATTATCCATAATACGATAATATTTGCAGACATCAGCTAACAATATTTATTATTTAACTTTAAAATCTTTTTCCTGCCTTGCTTTATTCCAGAGGCAAGACCTTGAGGTATTAGAAAACAATAAAGATAGTGAACTCACATAAGTTTTAATATTCTACAGCCAGTCTGGTATAATGGTAATTAAAGACTTTATTCCTCTGGGAGAAGTAAAGCAAACCGTAGAAAAGGAAGTGCAGGAAAAGCCGAGACTCAAAGATCTTGTGACTATTGAACGCCCAGGCAAGCCGACTCCTGCAGACCAGCTAGAAGAAACACCTGAGGAGCAGAAGAAAAAGAGAGCAAGAAAGAAAAAAGCCTCTGCACAAGAAGAATCGGTCTCTATTAAAAAGCGCGATGCTATCCTTATCATCACCGAGAAACCTCAGGCAGCACAGAAGATTGCCTATGCTCTGGGAAGCCCGAGAAAACTCAGCGAACAAGGTGTTGCGTACTATGAACTAGAACAGAATAGCAAGCCAATTATTGTTGCGTCTGCTGTCGGTCATCTTTTCAATCTAGATTACAAGAAAGGACAGAAAGGCTGGCCCATCTTCGAGCTTGAGTGGAAGCCTGCATACGAAGGAAAAGCGGCATTCACCAAGAGATACTATGATGTTCTTAGAAAGCTTGCATCTCGAGCGTCCAATTTCATTATCGCTACAGACTATGATGTGGAAGGAGAGGTAATCGGCTGGAATGTTCTCAGGTTTATTTGCAAGCAAACCAACGCATTGAGAATGAAATTCTCAACGCTCACTGCCCCTGAATTGAAAGAAGCATTTGAACATCCTGAAGCTCAAGTAAACTGGGGCAACGCCTATGCAGGAGAGGCGAGGCATATCATTGACTGGCTCTACGGCATCAATCTGAGCAGGGCATTAATGTCGGCAATCAAGAGAACAGGAAGCTTCAAAATCCTATCTATCGGCAGGGTCCAAGGGCCAGCATTAAAGATTATTGTTGAGAGAGAAAAGGAGATCGCTTCATTCAAGCCAGAACCATACTGGCAGGTCAAGGTATTCATCTCCAACCCAGAGAACAAAGAGCAGCAGATAGAATTTCAGCACCCGAAAGACCTGTTTAAGAAGGAAGAATTAGAAAGGTTCAAGGGCATAGTAAGTGCAGAAGCAGAGACGAAGAAGAAGCAGGAATCCACACCACCATTGCATCCATTTGATCTCACAACACTGCAGAGAGAGGCATATCGCCTGCATAAACTCTCGCCTTCTGCAACACTTCAGCTTGCACAGAAGCTATACCTTGATGGTCTAATCTCCTATCCACGCACTTCTTCCCAGAAGATACCTGATTCAATCAAACCTTTAGAGATTCTAAAGAAGCTTGGCAAAGTATTCGAGGAGACTGGAGGAGCAACAAGAAAGAAGCATATAGAAGGAAATAAGACAGACCCTGCACATCCATCTATTTACCCCACAGGAGATTTCGGCAAGATGGCAGAGCAGGAGGAGAAGATATACCATCTCATTGTAAAGCGCTTCATTGCCTGTTTTTATCCTGATTTGCTAACAGACACTAAGAGAATCATATTAACCGCAGTGTCTCCACAAACCAATGAGCCAGTAACATTCACTGCATCTGGATTAGTCATTACCGATAAAGGATGGACCGCAGTCTATCCTGTAACAATTGAAGAGTCTGCACTTCCAGATATCTCGGGAAAAGTCAGCATTAAGGAGCTCAAGATTCTCGAGAAAGAAACAACTCCGCCGAATCGCTACACGCCGACAGGGTTGGTTACTCTCTTAGAAAAGAGGAATCTGGGAACAAAAACAACAAGAAGCATGATAATTGATACTCTCTTCACAAGAGGGTACCTTGACGGCAAGTCTATCCAGGCAACTCCTTTGGGTATGAAGCTGATTGATACATTGGAAAAGTATTCGTCAATCATCATCGATGAGAATCTCACCCGCTCCTTGGAAGAAGAGATGGAGAAGATTCAAGAGGCAACAAGCGAATTTGACAAGAAGGAGAGAGAAGTTATAGAAAAGGCGAAGAAGATAATCGCAGACATTGCAGGAGAGTTCAAGACAAAGGAACAGGAGATTGGAAAAGGACTCTCAGAAGGTCTTGTTGAATTCAGGAAAGAACAGAATCTAAGCAATGAGCTGATGACCTGCCCGGCCTGCAAAACAGGAAAGCTGAGGATTATGTTCAACAAAGCTGCGAGGAGATACTTCATAGCCTGTAATGCGTATCCGAATTGCAGACAAACCTACTCATTGCCGCCTAATGCGCTAATTAAGAAAGCAGATAAAATATGCGAGGCAGATAATTTTCCCAAGCTTCTCGCAATAAGGAAAGCTAAGCGTCCATGGGAGTTCTGCTTCAATCCAGAATGCCCAATAGAGAAGCAGAAGAAAGAGGAATGGCTCGCGAGAACGAATAAGACTCAAGAAGGTTTTAAAAACCACTAACTATGTTATAGATAATTCCCGTGATAGATACTCATAAAATCCCTTGTGTTGGACATCAGCTAACAATAAACGAAGTAATTATCCTATTTTCTCTCAGCATAAAATGATATCTGCACCGATTCTGGCTGAACAAGAAGGATATCCCGTAGTGGTCCAGTGACCTCTGGATGTATGTAATACCATCCCACTCGCTCGATAAATCTCGGGCTATACTTCACGCCTAGATAAAAACAGTGTGCCAAGTCTTTCCCGACAGGAGTTCCCAGCAATTCCTTATCGTCCTGCTTATCAGAAGCAAGCTCTTCAATCGTAATCTCTCTGGTGCGATTTCCCTGCACGCAAGTAATAGTAAAAGTTTTGCTCATACAAACCTCAATCCATTTTTCAAAGAAGAGATAATATCCTCTGCTCCTTCAAAGCCGACTGATAGTCTGAAGAAATGCTCGGTAATGCCCAGCGCCTGCTTCTCTTCTGCAGATAATGAACCATGACTCATTGTATAGGGATAAGCTAGAAGGGTTTCAGGACTCGCCAAACTCTCAGCATAAGTAATAACCTTGCTTTCCTGCACACCGGCCACGAAAGAAGAAACAGGATGTGAAAGTCTCTCAAGAAGCTCGAAAGAAACAACTCCTCCGTATCCTTTTTTAAACTGCTGTGAGAGAAAAGATTCGTGTTCCTTATGAAGGCTTGGATACCACACCTTTTTGACTTTAGGATGTTGAGACAAATAAGACGCAACCTGCTCTGCATTCTCGCTTACCCGCTTCCAACGCAGATGCAGTGTCTTGATGCCTTGGATAGTTCTATAGCACTCATCAGGGGACAAGACAGCTCCTATTGTCTTCTGCAACAAGTGTAATCGCTGATGCAACTTCTCATCTTTAGTTATAATTGCTCCTCCAAGTACATCGTTGTGTCCTGATAGATACTTGCTTAAACTATGTATAATCGCATACGCATTATAATCAAATGCTTGGGTAGTGCAGGGCGGGCAGAAAGTCATATCTGCAATGAATGGAATCCCTCTCTTCTCAGAAAATCTCTGCACTAAAGATAAATCAATCGGAGTCA
>JACPXY010000001.1 GCA_016196285.1 Candidatus Pacearchaeota archaeon
ATCCTCTGCATTGAAGCTGCCGGTGCTCAGGTTCGTTGAGGAAGGATAGCCGGTTGCGTTTGCTGAGCGGATGACTGCAGTGATTATTCCAGGAGTACCGACCTTATACCCTTTTACTGAGATGCCTGCAAGTGTTGCATTACTTGTGTTCATCAGGAAGCTCTGCCCTCGATACCCATGCGTCTTGCTTGTTCCTGCGTCAGTATCATCTCCGCTATCAAAGCTCGCGACTTTGCTTGCTCCAGTGAAGATGAGCCATTCATTCAATTCTAGACCTGCACTGACCGGTACAAGGTCAAGTGATTCTCCTGGCTGGATATCGACCTTGATTCTAAGTTGATAGGTGCCTTGATTCTGGATAGTACTTGGATCAATATCCTGCCAGATTCCCTGTTTCTGTTCAGTGCCATTGGATTCTAAATGGCAGAGCGCTGTGCCATTTGCTTGAATTGTGTCACAGACTTCTACAGTTGCTGATTCTGTATAGGATGCGCTTGCATTCCAGAGCTGATAGGTTTTCTGCTTTCCTGAAAGAAGGGAAGTCTGTTGCACATTGTAATACTTGATATCATCAAGCAGTGAAAGAGTGTCTGTATGGAGAGTTATATTCAGATACAGATAGCAATCATCAGGAATGCAGACTGGATGATAGTTATAGACCGAGAGAGTGATGACTGGGCTGTTTGCTTGATTCAGGATTGTTGCCTCTAAGGCATTTCCAGGAGCATAGACTAGCGTATATGACTCACTTTCTTGTGCAACGACAAGAACGAGTGAGATGATAAGAAGAAGCGCGAAGAAGATGAGAGATGCGGTGCGTGAGAACCCTCTTTTTGGCATAGGAAAATCAAGATAATACTCTATTTAACATTTTCTAAAAACCCTCGATAAAGCAGATTCCTAACCTCGTGCATCCCACCGTTCACTTCATTCACTCCGCAGCAAGCTGCCGGGGTATTGCACTCGGTTTTAATCGGAATCCGCTAATTACATTTTGAGCCGTAGCAAGCTACGGAGTATTCAACTCAAAATGTAATAAAGCTATCTAATGCAAGGCAGATAGCTTTATAATCAATTAAAAACCCTTCTTTTTCATGAGTTCAGATACACATAAGGTGTGCATTGTTATTCCTGCTCACAACGAAGAGACGCGAATTGGCTCGACGCTGGAACGCTATATCTCTTTCTTCAATGCCCTGCCGAAATCCCTTTCCTATCAGATATTTGTCAGTATTAATGCAACAACCGATGATACTGAGGCAGTTGTGCAGCAGATGGCTAAGCAGGACAAGCACATCACCTATAATGTATTTAAGCAAGGAGGCAAGGGATTTGCCATAATTGAAGGCTGTAAGCACGCATTGAAATCGGATTTCTCTCTGATTGGTTTCGTTGATGCAGATGGCGCGACCCCTCCAGAAGCATTTTATGCATTAATTCAGGAGATAGGCAAGTATGATGGTACGATTGCAAGCCGCTGGCTTTCCGGCAGTATCATTAAGACCAGGCAATCAACGCTCAGAAGAATCACCAGCCGCGGTTTCAACTTCATAGTGCGTTCATTATTCTTGATGCCGTACCGAGACACGCAGTGCGGTGCGAAGCTTTTCAAGCGCAGAATAATTGAGGCAATCTTGCCGCGCATCGGTCTAACTCGCTGGGCATTCGATGTAGATTTATTATATCAAGTAAGGAAAGCAGGATTCAAGATTCGCGAGATTCCGACTATCTGGGATGACAAGAAGCAGACGAAGCTGAATCTGATTAAAGCGCCTTTCGAGATGTTCACAGGCGTGCTACGGTTGAGATTATTAAATTCACCATTCAACTTTATCATTCGCGCGTATGACACACTTCCTGAGATGCTGAAGGTGCATCACCGCTTATGAAGCCGCTGAAAATCGCTTTTGTTGCTTCGCAAGGAGGTCATGCCGGCCAGATGAAACTGATTTTTACGAAAGAGGTTATTGGCAGGCATCAAGCATTGTTTGTGACCGAGACTGAGAAGCAGAATCGGGCAGCACAGAAGAACTCATTCCAGGAAAAATACTCGACCTACTTCTTCAGGAAAGATTATCTGCTTGCGTTGAATCCGTTCAGATACTTTTCCACCTTTCTCTCCCTTCGAAAACTGTTCAGGAAAGAACAGGTGACGCTTGTCGTGACCAATGGCGCACAGCTCTCAATACCAGCAGTTATAGCAGCGAAATCTCTCGGGATTAGAGTGATATTTCTTGATACTTTCATTCGTGTAAAGACGCCGAACTGGTCTGCACGCTTTTGCTACTTCTTCTCTGACAGATTCTTAGTGCAGCATGAATCAATGAAGAAGAAATACGGGAAAAAAGCTGAATTCCACGGAAGTGTATTATGATTTTCGTGACGATTGGCACGCATCCTGGACAGTTTGATCGCCTGATTCGGAGAATTGATGAGATTGCCCCAGAGATTAAGGAGAAGATAATTGTCCAGCGGGGCTTCACTAAATATACGCCGAAGAATATAGAGTATTTTGAGTTTGCCGACTCGCTTGACCCGTACTTCAAGAAAGCACGGCTCGTCATTACTCATTCAGCTACATCTTTGCTTGAATTTGTCTTGAAGTACAAGAAGCCGATTATCACAGTGCCTCGCCAAAAGCGCTTTGGAGAGCATCTGAATGACCATCAAGTTGAATTTGCAGAGGCATTACAGCAGAAGACAGGCATCAAAGCGATTCTGGATATCAGAGAGCTGACTCCTGCATTGCTTCAAACGTATAAGCAAAAGCCAAGAATCAGCACAAAGAATCTGCACGCTCTGCAGTCATTCTTCACCAAAACCTTCGACTCACTGGCATGAAACCCTACGCGCGAAACAGGATTGACTATGTTGTGAACCTCATAGAGCCGAGAAAGAAGCTTCGGGTTTTAAATATCGGAATTTCAAACATCCCCGAGATTGAGCAAAGAATCGAGGATACTGTCGAATGCTGGACAATTGATATTGACAGAAAGAAAGTTGCCGGTGCACAGTCTCATCTGAAGAAGACAAAGCTGATTGTCGGAGATTTGACCAAGAATCCTGATCTCCCAGAGAATTACTTTGATGTTGTAGTGGTGTTGGAGGTGCTCGAGCATCTTGATGACGACCGTGCATTGCTCAAGCTGATCAATCGTGTCTTGCGGAAAAATGGTTCACTCATCGTAGGAGTGCCGAACCGCTCTCCATTGCATATATTCAATCCAGTAATGTATGCAGAACACAAGCGCCACTATTCAAATGCAGGGATTAAGCAGAAAGTCACTGATGCAGGATTCAGAATCGAGCACTTCAATATTGTAGAGAACTGGACGCTTCTTGCCAGCTTGTATGTGCACCTTTTCTTCAAGTTCATTCTCAAAAGAAAGAGGGCATTCGGCGTATTCACTGAAATGGCGGATAGTACGTATAGGCAGCAGAATGCATCAGGTATGGACATCATCCTGAAAGCCAGGAAAGTCAGAGATATCTGAAGAAATTCCGTATTCTGAGTAGAGTAATGGATGCATACATACTTGTCATTAGGAACAGCAATACAGGATGCAGCAGCCAATACGTCTTGCCTGTTTCAAAGAATTTCTTGCATGCAACCAGCAAAGGTCCAACAAGGCTCAGATTGTACATGACTCTCAACATGAACCAGACTTTCCCTCTGAATGATTTAGGCACCCATTTGAACTTCTTTGCCTGATATTCATGGTCAATGAAGCGATAGAAGTAGATTGCTTTTTTCCGCAGGTAACTGATGAGTGTTGCAGAAGTCTTATGATAGACTCGGCAGTGTATAGGCACCGCAACTTTCATCTTATGCTCCGCCATCGCTGCAAAGATGTCCACATCTCTCGTATACCCTCCAATCTTCTCGAATACTTCTCTTCTGAAGGCGCATCCATTTGCTCCGCCGAATAAGACCTGCTCTTCATCCAATACATGCTCATAATGCTCTCCTTTCCTCTCAAACTTTTCAGGATGCAGGGTCACCTGCGCAACTAATGAGTATGGAATTGCAAACGCATCTTCCACGCCGACTGCATTGACGTATTGCAGGAATGCAGGATCCTCTTCAATCGGCCGCAGTAATGACTGGGAAGCCATGATTTTCTTGTCGGCAAACGGTTTGAGGATATGTTCTGTCCACGTCTTTTCAAGCAGGATGTTGTCATGGTCAAGAAAGATAAGGAGGTCTCCTTTAGCTGCTTGTACTCCTTGATCTTTTCCCATGCCTTTTCCTTCAGAGAGCTTATAGGTATTGTGAATCAATTTCATGTTCTTGTATTGTTTCTGATACTGGCGCACAATATTCAGAGTTGAATCATTAGAACCGCCATCAACAATAATCACTTCATACTCTCTCTTTGGAAAATTCTGCATGAAGATGCTGTCAAGGCACTCTCTCAGAGTTCGTTCTGCGTTATAGATGCCTAAGATATAACTGACTTTCAGCTTCTTCATAGCCTCACCTTTTCAACAGGTTTCTTGTCAAGATACATCTGGCACCAGAGCTCAAAGTTCAGCAGCACCCAGAGTTTATGGTCATTCCTGAATCTTTCGGGATGCTCAAGCAGTTCATCTAGATATGAAGAATTGAAGATGCCCCGTTCTTTCAGATGGACGATATGCGGTCGTATGCGCTCAACGATTTCTCCATTGGAGAACCACTCACTTAAGGGCAATGTAAATCCTTGTTTCTTCTTCTTCATAATCTCCTCAGGCAGGAGTTTTCCGACTGTCCTGCGGAATAGGGAGCGGTTACGCGTTTCACTATAGTCGAGTCCGGTAAAATAGCGTATGAGCTCAGTATCAAGAAAAGGCGTCCGTACTTCTAAGCTGTGCGCCATGCTCATCTTGTCAGCTTTCATCAGCAGGTCATTAGGCAGCCATTCCTTGAAATAGTACTCCAAGGCAGCATCGCGCAGGTCAGTTTTTTGATTTAGTATCTCGTCAAATGCATCAGGCATAGCCTTCTCTCCGAGCAGCTTCTTCTTCTCCTCAAGCGTAAACGGAAAATAGAAGAGCTTCTTGAAGTTCTCGTTCAAGCGCGCATCCTGGGAAATCTCTCCAGCAAGCGCCAGCATCTGCTTCTTAGGATACTGGAAAAGATGTGAAGAGGCGCGGAAGGCAGGAGAGAGAAAGTATTTTCTCACAAGCAGAGGCAAGGTATGAAACGCACGCAGATGGTCAATGGAATTGTAGGTGTGGTAGCCGCCAAACACTTCATCACCTCCCTCTCCAGACAAGGCAACTTTTACTTTCTTTGATACTTCCTTGCAAAGCAAGTATGTAGGTAGTGCAGCAGGATCAGCAAGAGGCTCATCAAAATGCCAGACCACCTGAGGCAGCACTGAAAGTATATTCGCGTCAAGCTTAATCTCAGTATGCTCTGTCTTGAATTTATCGGCAATAAGTTTTGCATACTTCGTTTCATCACTCACATCTCCAAATCCTACAGAGAAGGTCTTAATCCGCTTCGTAAACCTTCTCATATAAGCAACTAAGGTGCTTGAATCAAGCCCGCCTGAGAGAAAAACTCCGAGAGGCACATCAGACATAAGCCGTTTTCCAACAGCATGCTCAATAAGCGCATCTGCTTTCTGCACATCAGGCTGCTCTCGAACTTCGAATCCTGGAAGCTTCCAATAACGATGTATCTGCGCTTTTCGCTTTTGATAGATCAAGAGCGTGCCTGGCTCAAGTTTCCTGATGCCTTCGAACATCGTTCTCCCGTCAGAAGAGAATCTGAGTGATAGGTAATCAGACAAACAACGCATATCAATTTGCCGGGGAATAGTATGCTCAAGAAGTGCTTTGATTTCAGAGCCAAAGATGCACTGCCCGTTGCGTAAACAGTAGTATAAAGGCTTCTTTCCAAGCCGGTCTCGTGCAAGCAGAAGCTTTCTCTGCCGTGCATCCCAGAGTGCAAACGAGAACATACCCTCAAGTTTCTCACACAAGGATTCTCCATACTCTTCATACCCATGCACCAGCACTTCAGTATCAGAGTCGCTCTTGAATTTATGTTTCTTCTGCTCAAGTGCTTTCCGCAATGATTTATAATTCCAAATCTCTCCGTTGAACACTACGACGATACTGTTGTTCTCATTGTACATCGGTTGATGCCCTCTCTGCGAGGTATCAATAATGCTGAGCCGCCGATGACCGAGTGAAATGCCTTGAGTAATAAAGAATCCCGAGTCATCAGGGCCGCGGTGTGCAAGAACATCACCCATTTTCTTCACAAGGGTCTTGTCAGCCCACGTAAACCCCATAATGCCGCACATACCTCTTCCACTTAGGATTTGTTTATAAACTTGTGCTTACCAATTAACTTTATAGACGAAGACGCCATTAACAGTATCCAGAGGATACGCATATTCAAATCGCGCGCCATCCCTCTCAATGACAGGCTTGAGGTTAATTCCAATAATCTGCCCCTGCGAAGATATCTGGACAGTCGAATTGAAGTACGGCAGGACAAGAATAGAACTCCCATCAGGAGAGCGAAGTTGCTGGAGTGTCCATGCAGGATGCGGCTCAAATAAAGATATCATGAGATAGTCAGGTTTCTTCTCCTGAAGGAGTTCAATGAATCCTTCTTCACTCGTTGGTCCTGAATATGAATGCACCTCCCGTTCCGCGTACGCGGTTGTTTGTGTGTACGAGATGCTGAAGATTGTCTCATCAGGAATGCTATGCTCTTTTATCCAAAGCGATGCCTCCTTGACCGGCAGATAGCTCGCTTTTTTGTTCTCGATAAGTGCACTTGAATCCTTTACTTGCGCAACAATAAAAAATGCAAACAGTACAATGACAAGCAGAATGCCCAGGTATCTGCTGTACGGTTTGATTCTGTCTTCAATGAATGCAATGCCTGCTGCGCTAAAGTAGAATACGAATGGAACTAAGAGGAACACCCATCTATCTTCAATTACTCCTTGAATGTAAAAGATATAGAACAGAGAAGTCACCATGAGAATAATGAGTGAGAAGAGTCCAGCATCAAGGAGTTTCTCTTTCTGTTTCCAGAGAACATCAAGCGATAATGCCATACGAAAGATGCATACAGCAATTCCAATAAGAAAGAGGAGGAAGAAGAGGGTTTTAGGGAAGAGCTGGAAGTAGGATAGTGTCTGCCATCCGTATTCTCTGCCTGCTTTATCAGTGCCTTCAATGTACGAAGGCGCAAAAGCAACCGCGTTGTCAAATGCAATCATCTGCCAGAGCAGAAACGGCAGCAGAACCATCACGAAGCTGAGGAATGCAGTCCAGTAATACTTATTCTTGAGGAATGCAGGTCCATCCTTAATGCACACATACAGGAGTACTGATAAAGGTACAATTAAAGCAGAAATCTTGAAATAAAATCCCAGAGCAGTGCATACCCCTGCCAGCACAGCAGGTTTCATTCCCGGCTGTTTGAACAGCTTCCAGAAGAAGAAAAGCGCAAGCATCTGGAAAACCATTGAGCCGAAATCAGGTTGGAAGCGCGCTGTCCAGAATAGATACGTCCACACAAATGCAGAAGCCGCCGCCGCGTATACACCTATCTTCTCATTGAATGCTTCTCTGCCGAATAGGTAGATAACATAAACGAGCAGGATAGAAGGCACAACTACTAAGAGAAAATGCACACCGGATTCAGGAATGCCTAGGACAAG
>JACPXY010000062.1 GCA_016196285.1 Candidatus Pacearchaeota archaeon
GGAGAGGTTGAACGCATTGTTATCAAGAGGCTCTATATAGGGCGTGCAGCACTGTTCGGGCTGCTGTATGGTGCATTTCTGGGCATTATTATGGCTTTGGTGATTCTTGCCTCTGCTTTCGCTAGCTCGAATGTCGAAGGATACGCATTCCTTGCAGAGTTCCTCGGTCCTGGATTTATTTTCATCTTGGCATTCTTGGTTTTGATTGCCTGCGCTGTTCTCTCATGTATTGGTGCTGTACTTACGGCGGTCTTATATAATCTTGTATCACGATTCGGCGGCTCGATGCATCTTGACCTTGGAGAGTATGATGCGCCTGCTGCTGTTATGAAACCAGCAGAAAGCACTATCCAGACCTCTGACTCATTCAGGTAATAAAGCAGATTCCTAACCTCGTGCATCCCATCGTTCATTTCATTCACTCCGCAGCAAGCTGATGGGTATTCTACTCAAAATGTAATCAAAAGAGCGTTGCCTGTTTGCTTCCTGATGATGCCTCGGCAAGTGTCTTTCCGAGGAGACTTAAGACTTGGTTGGCTATCGGTTCTATCTGTTTCTTGATATAATGCTCGTAATCAAGCTTGTGTTTTTGCTTTTGTATCGGCTCTGGACCTGCTTCAGTTATATAATATTCAATGACATTTGACTCAAGGGAATCGAGCTGCCGTGCTGCTTTGACGTGTGGAGGAGTTGTTTTTGTGTATTCATCAAGTCCTTTCCTGATTGATTTTCGGTATATCAGCTTGTTATCATACTTTCCTGAGAGTATCTTCTGGATGAATTCCTGGATAAAGACATCAATTGTCTCCTGATGAAATACTTTGAGCAATAATTCTCTCTGGAACTCTTGGGCTGCTTCTGTCCAGTCGCCACGGATTGCTTCCAGACCTACAATCTCAAGCTCTTCTTTGCCTTCTTTTTCAAGCAGCCCCGCATAGCGCTTTTTTGCTGCTTTATCCTCATCTTTTCCTGCGCGGATGCGAGGGAAGAGCATGCTTAGATAGAGCTTCTCAAATTGAAGCTCGAGGAATGAATGCCTCTGGAACTCTTTTTTGACATAGTTTGCATAAAAAGAGTTTATGTTCTCCTGAAGTTCAGTGCCGAGTGCGTGCGCTTTTGTCTTTGACAGATCAGATACCACAAATACAGAATCAGTATCCTGATAGATGACTTTATGCCCGAGCTTCTCGATTTCTTTGGCAGTCATTTTAATGATGAACTGTGCAAAGTGAGTGATAGCATTGGCCATATCAAAATCAAAGTACCGCGAATTCTGCGATGCCAGAACGCCATAAAAAGAATTCATAATTATCTTGATAGCGTAATTTGAGAACTCGCGCTTCTCTTTTTTTGCCTTTTCCCTGGCTTCATGCAATCTTTGAATAATTCCTGGAAGAATGCCCTCTTCGTTTCTAAAATAGGCTTTGTTAGGCGCTTCAATTGAGTCTTTTTCCTTGTGCTTAAGGAATGAAGCAGGATCGATATTGAAGGTGCGTATTATCGAGGGATATAATGACTTGAAGTCTAGCACTAGAACGTTCTGATAGATGCCTGGCTTTGGCTGCATGACATACCCTCCGGTAATCTTTGCTTCTTTCCTTCCATAGCGTGTGGTTGGTGAGACAAGTTTTTTCTTTCTAGCCTCTCGGATGTATAATGAATCAAATGCCACAATCGAGGCTGTAATTCTATCAAGCAGCGAACCAGTTAGCTGTGAACGCTCCACTGCCAGTTCAATAATCTTGGTCTTCTCAAGAATCTCGTACACAAGCCGGCAATCCAGCAGATTATAATCTACAAGTTTCTGTTGATCTGTTTTGTATAGGTTCTCTATCTCCTTATGCCTCTCTTTTCCTTTCAGAAGTTTGCCTTTTCCAAGCAGAGCTTGTGAGACGTCTTCCAAGGTATGAGAATCAAACTCTGCAAATTTTATTGACGGTGCTTCTTTAATGAACGGGTCGCGAATCAGATTTAAGCCGTCGAGCACCTGTCTCCCGGGAATGTCTGCTGATGAGGAACGGAAGAAGCCTGATTCGACTCGGACGCGCACATTCTCCTCTGTTCTTCCTAAATCAAAACTAATCTTGTGTTTCTTGAAGAGCTGCTGCAGGTAGGCGAGGTCGTATTCTATAAAGTTCCAACCAGTGATGATATCTGGGTCAAGCTTTTGTACTTCTGCCTTGAACTTCTCAAGGCATTCTGCTTCATCCTTGCATGGAACAGTATGCGCAAGTTTCTTGCTTGTTATCATGAAGTTCTTCTGATAGTTTGAAGCATACAGGCCGATGCAGTAAAGCTCTCCGGAAAGACTCGACTCAGTATCGATTGAGAGTATCTTGAGCTGCGGTGTATAGGGAGATGGTTTTATCTTTGGATGCATGTAGACACGGTCAACACGCTCGTTTACTTGCCAGTCACCTTCAATATCAAGAGAGCCGAGAATATCCTGGTCAATGAGGAAGCGTTGTGCAGGCTTAAGGTCAGCCTCATAAGTGTCTACTTCGAGTTTGTGCAACGCAGCATACAGCTTGTGTATCTCTGCAGGTGTGTTGCCCTCAACCTTGGCTACTGGTTCATGGGCAAACGTTGTCAGGTCAGTCTTTGTGCACTGGTACTTGCCAAGGAGCCTTTCATGCTTCTTCGCATCCTTGACTTTTATGAAAAAATAGGGCTTATAGGGATGAACTGAGATGAATGACTGGCCGTTCTCAAGTCTGCCGAAAAGCTGAATAGCAGTCTCTTCTCCTTTCACCTCATAGGATGCATCGATGATAAATCCTTTCATAACCATGCTATTGAGGTCTTGTTTTTATTCTTTCCTAATGCCCATAGCTTACTTGTAAGGATAAAGCAAGGCAGGATTACAATGTAATTATCTTGTGTCTGATAAAGATGAGCAGTTGCAGAAGATAATAATGTTTTTTCTTTCTGATGCCCACTCTGCCGAAGGTGAAAGCCTGCTGTAGGGAATTTTATACTCTGCTTTATATTCACCTAAGGTTACTGTATAGTAGTGACAAATAGAAAGGTTTTTAAAGAGTGTTTTAATGGTAGTTCTATGGATGATTATACAAATATAGTGATTGGCGAGATGACATATGATAGTTATGACTCTGATAGAGATCCGAGGGGAGACATTGGCAGGGCTCTGGTAGAAGCGCGGCTGCGAGAAGTTGGCGGATGGGATGGTCTGGAGAGAGCACTGCGTCCTGTATCTCAGACAGTGTCTGCTCCTGCTGCATCAGCACCAGGACCTGATTATAAGGGGTTTCTTCAAAGAGCATATGAAGCGCGACCTTCTGAGTTTACCTTCTGTACTGATGAGAAACGTCGTTTGCTAAAAAAGTACTTCCCAGGAAGATTTAGAGCAGATGGACAGCAGCCGCTTGAAGATTATAGTGACTCGCAGATTGGTGCGCTCTTTCAGAAGCTTGTTAATTCTGCAGAGAATATTCTTGATAGATACAAACATGAGACGCTATAAGCATCTTTATTAATTCCTTCTTATTTATCCGGCAATGGGATTGCAGATTGGTGATATCGTACCTCGGAAGGAGATTCAGTTCTCTGACTTGAAAGGCAAGGTAATTGCAGTTGACGCCTTCAATGCATTATATCAGTTCTTATCTTCTATTAGACAGCCTGACGGCACGCCCCTCATGGACGACCAGAAAAGAATTACTTCACATTTATCTGGTCTGTTCTACCGAAATATGGCATTATTGCATGAAGGCGTTAGATTAGTATATGTATTTGATGGAGAGTATCATGCGCTGAAAGGAAAGACACATGAGAAACGCCAGGATGCAAAAGACCGTGCTAAGGAGAAGTATCATGAGGCAGTCGAAGAAGAGGATCTTGAATCTATGTCCAAGTATTCACGGGGATTTGTTAAGCTGAATGAAGAGATGATTGCTGAGTCAAAGGAATTGCTTGAAGCCATGGGAATCTGTGTGGTGCAGGCTCCGGGAGAGGGGGAGATGCAATGCGCAGAATTGGCGAAATCAGGGGAAGCATGGGCTGTTGCCTCACAGGACTACGATGCCTTGGCTGTTGGTGCTCCTCGATTGATTCAGAATCTTGCCTTGGCACGAACACGAAAAACATCTTCAGGCTTCGTATATATTGCGCCTGAGCTGCTTGAATATGAGAAGGTGCTGAATACATTGGATATCGACGCTGATCAGTTAATTTGTTTAGCTATCCTTGTTGGTACGGATTTTAATCCAGGCGGTGTTAGGGGAATTGGGCCGAAGAAAGCATTAGCTTTAGTGAAGGAGAAAAAATATCCTGTCAAGATTTTCAAGCCGCTGGAAGAGCAGGGCAAGCTTAATTTTGAATGGCAAACTGTATTTGAGATATTCAAGAAACCGAATGTACACAGGCAAGCAGTCGTGTTTCCTAAGCTGGACAAGCAAACGATTATTGAGATTCTGGCTACTCGGCATGACTTCTCTCTGGAGCGCGTGCAGAAGCAGCTTGATAAGCTTCAGGAAGTTAAAAAGCAGGGAGCACAGAAGACGCTGTTTTGATAGCTATTCATGAAGTGTAACTCATGTTTTTATACTTGAGTTAGCAGCATACTTTATGGAGCGAGGAGTAGAAGACAGAAATATTCTTGATCAATTCGCAGAGGAATTTTGTACTATTGTCGAGAAGCATGTAAAGTATATCATTGTTTCAGGATTTGTGGCTATATCTCATGGCAGACGAAGAGCGACAGAAGATATTGACATGATTATAGAAAAGATTTCCCTTGAGGTATTTGATTCTTTACACAGCGATTTAGTTAATGGAGGATTTCAATGTCTTCAATCCACAAAGGTTACTGATATCTTCGAATATCTCCAGAAAGGAGACAGCGTGAGATATGTGAGAACAGGCACTTTTCTTCCTCCAGAGATGGAGATTAAGTTTGCAAAAGATGAGCTTGATGAAATGCAGATAAAGACCAGAGTACAATTAGAATTAACAGGCATGAATATCTGGTTCTCAAACATAGACTTTAATATCGCATTCAAAGAAGAGTTGCTTAAGTCAGATAAGGATATTGAAGATGCAAAGCATCTTAGAATAATTTATAGCGATGAGATTGATGCACTTTTTATAGATCAGATAAAGGAAAAGATACGAAGACTGAGGTTGCAACAATGAGAGATAAATCACATGATGAGGCACTCATACGATGGGCTGAGTTTGTTAAAGATAATCCTCGCGCTCTCTGGAAAAGGGCGGTGAATGTGCTTATTAATGCACAGTATGCTAAAGCAGATGCTTTTTATGAGCGTCTCTTGAAGACGGAGAAAGGCAGAAAGATATTTGAGAAGCTTAGGGAAGAGAGAATAAAGAAAGCCTAACATCCTCTATAAGGTGGGTTCTTCACTCTTTCACAACAAAGCTGAAAAGCAGGAGGCTTATGCCTAAGAGGAAGAGACAGATGCTAAACAGAGATGATTTTTCCGGTGAGTCGATGATAACATTTCCTGTTAATGTCTGGATGCTGGTGATAACTGAGCTCAGGATAAAAATGCCTGAGGCAATGCGCAGGGCAGGTTTCGCGAATGCTACTGTCTTGGCGAGCTTCTTATAATTTTCCTTCGTGACGCCGTAGGTGCCTGCCTGCAGCTGATTTTCGCCTGATTTCATGAACGTGCCTTTTGAAATCTCATACGGCGAAATGTTCCTTGCGTGAAAATGCAGGTGTGTATTTGGATGAGTGATAAAATCATAATTCGTGATAATGCGCTCCAGATAGTCAATCGTCCGCGCCTGCAGGGTCTGTTCTCCTAGATGCGGATTCATAGCATGGATTGCCTGACGCACTAATTCAGCAATAACTTCTTTCTCACTTAATTCATTGTGCAGAACAATCACTCGCTGATCGTTAAACTCAGCACATACGGACGAATAGATATGCGGAGTGTCCGGTTGTTTCTTTTTTATCCATGGAAGTGCAGCTGTGTAGATATGTATCGGCATTTTCTCTCCTGAGAGCAGATGCAGCCACTCAAGCGCTGCATAGATGAACTCTAGCTTCTTGGTAGCAGCATTGTTCTCCCGTAGATGCAAGGTATATGCACCTCCCGGACCCCTTACCGAGACATCTTGTTTCATGAATTCTTTAAGCATCGGTGCTATAAAAAACTGTCCTTTACACTATTTATTGTCTTCTAATACCCTAAGGTCTTGCCTTAGGGATAAAGTTAGGCAGGAATAAATATAGATTTCTTAAATAAAATAATTATCTAATGTTCGATGAGATGATATTGTTGTAGGAGTTAATAATATTCTTCTCTTGATGCCCTGTGGTCTTGCCATAGAGTTGTTTATCTTCCTTGCTGTATTATTTGTGATAGAGATATCTTTCGATGCCCTGTGCTATAGGCATAGGTTCTTCACTAGCTTTTTTCATGCACACGATTGCAGAAATATTTATATACTCTTATAGAGTAGGTGATGCATGTTAAATAAAAGAGGGGCAGCACACCATTGGGTTGTCGGTATTTTTATTGTTGCCCTGTTGATTAGCGTTTTAGTAGCCATCATGAGTTCTCCTGTATGGGATAAAATTACTGCAGCTGCATCAACACCTGTCGATACTTCTACTTCTTCATTTGCTGTTCTTCTTGGCAATGGATGGGTATTCTTAGATTATATCTTCGGCAAGCCAGCAGCATTCTTAACTTCTGTGACGTCAAGCCAGTATAGCCCGCTTATCATCACTATTGCAATATGGCTCATGCTCTTCATCACCTTTGGCGATATTATTGCCACTTTCGGCACATTCAGCGAGAAGATATATGGTTGGCTTCTTGGGTTCTTGCTGGCAGTGATTGCGGCTAATCTGAAGGCAGTAGTGTACATGATTGCGTTCTCAGTAGGATTATTCTCTGCACTCGGCTCTGCTGCTGTCCTTCTTGGTGTAGGAACATCCTTCTTTGTATTTCTTGCAGTGAACTTCGGTCTGAAACAGTTTGGTCCATTCATCATGCGCAGACGTGCAATGTATACTGCAGCCACTGCTGAAATCAAGGCAGAAGCTGGCGGTAAGAAACTTGCAGGGACCATCAAAGGTCTTGGTGCAGCAGGCAAGGCACTTGAGAAGATTTAATCTTTTACTATTGAAGATCCTTTGCTTTGAAGTAAGATAATAGACGTTATTAGCTCAGGTCTATATTGTTAAGGGAACATGGGATAATGATATTTGATTGTTTTCTAATACCCTCTAGCTTGCTGTGGGGATAAAGTTAGGCAGGAAAGATAGTTTAGAGTTAGATAATAAATATTGTTAACTGATGTCTGCAAATATTATCGTATTACGGATAAAGATATTCTTCTTTTCTTCTCTTGATGCCCTGTGGTCTTGCCATAGGATTCTTCACTCTTTCTAATGCTTTCTAGTCTTGACTTAGGTCTTGCCACTGAATCTTTGCCTCATAGCTATTTTTTTAAAGACTGATGTGTTGTGTAGATGATGAGAAAAGGGGTTATTTGCTTTATCTTCTTAATTTTGCTATGTGCAGGGGCGTTTGCGCAGTCTTTTGAACAGCAGTTTGAATCAGGCATCGATGATTTGGAGAATGCAAAAAAGAGCGTTGAAGATGCGAAGTGGGACTACCTTAAACAGGAATGGACGAAGCTCATCAGCGAGCATCCTGCGCTTGGGAAGATACATAGTGCTCTACTGGCGCTGAATCCAGTATTTATCTTCCTCTTTGCTTATCCGTATTCTCTGTCTCTGACACTTGTGTTTGTTATCCTTATCTGGATATTCTTTGCAAATGCCTTTGCAAACATCCTGCGTTCTTTCTCTTTATTTAATGTATGGGTATGCTATGCATTAGGGGCATTGCTTGCTGTTGCTTCGGCGCATCTTGGGCTCTATGCATTCCTTGCGACTTTCCTCTTCAAGGTGCTCTTTTACAAAGAAGGCATCTGGGGATGGGTGATTGCATTGATTATGCTTGCTGCTTACAGTATCTTGATTGTATATGTCAGGTATCTCGGTGAGAATTTCTCCCAGATTATGAAGAAACGACGGGAATTCATGCAGGAGCAAATGGATAAGATAGACAGGGATACTGCTCGGCTCGAAGCTAAGGGCATGAAGAAAGCATTCAAGGATGTCTCTGATGCACTTGACAACTATCGGGATTGAAGCCAGAAATGTTTAAATACTCTTTAGAGATTAGATGAGTATGTTATCGAGAGGGAAGGTGTTCGTTGCATTGAGCGTCTTTTCTCTGCTATTCTTAAGCACCGGCGTGTTTGCGCAGACTTCTTCATCCTCTTTCTCAGACAGTGTGCTTGATTTCTTGACTCAGATTGCAAATATCCTCGAGCCTGTATTTCAGTACACCCTAGGTGATGTTGAGGGAGTCACTGGTTTAGAGGCAGGCAATATTCTTGTCATTAAAGTGCTGGTATTCGTGATTATGCTCTCAGTCTTTTATCTTGCTTCAACAAGAACTCCTGTGCTGCAGGATAATCGCGCATTAGTGTGGATTGTTTCAGTTGCCCTAGGCATTCTTGCGACGCGCTTCTTGTCTACTGCTTCATTGATTGAGTTCGTGTGGCTGCCGACAGGCATTGTAGGCATTGCCCTAACTTCCTTACTGCCGTTTGCAGCGTTTTTCTTCTTCATCCAGAGCTTTGATAGCGGGATGCTCAGAAAGATTTCATGGATATTTTTCATGGTGCTCTTCTTCGGTCTGGCAATTGTCCGCTGGCCGGAGCTTGCGGTCAGTGAAGGATTCTTCAAGAATCTTGGATGGATATACATAATTACCGGCGTTCTCTCGTTGCTCCTCTTCTACTTTGACCGGAGCATCCATGCTGCGTTTGCATACGCTGCGATTCATGAACGCGGTGCTGCAGCGAAGACACTGCAAATACACCATATACAGACTCAGATTGAGCAATGGAGGAATGTTATTACTAATCCTCAGAGCACACAAGCAGCAGTTGCTCAAGCGAAGCGCGAGATTCTGAATAGTGAGAAGCGTATTAAGCAACTGCTCAAGTCTTAAGGGATTACCTTTCTGAACATGCCTAGAGCATAAGGTACGCTGTTTGCTTAAAAAAGAATAAAATTCTTACCCAGGATGTATCATCTTTTTGGTTACTTACTTACGTCAGGCAGCATACTTAGTGCGAATTTGTACTCATGCCTCGTCTTAATATTTATAAACTTGCTTTTTGTTATAGAGAGCATGAAGAGGGTCATTATTCCTATTTTATTATCGATTATGCTGTTTACGCAGCTAGTATCTGCGCAATACCTGCCGCCTGTTCGGCAGGGTGTTGAGTCAGTCATCAGAGCACTTATAGACATCTTTGAGCCTATTCTACAGGTCTTGCTGGGAGGGCAGGTTGGCTGGACTGGATTGTATTTATTTGAGAAACTGCTGCTATTAGTTATTCTTGTTTGCGTTGTGTACTTAGTGCTTGGTAGAGTGCCGCTGTTTGATGACCCTACACGGAAAGGAATCCGCTGGATTATCGCGATCCTAATGCCCCTGATGGGTATTAGATTCGTCGATGAGGCTTGGCTGAATGCAGTATTTGTACAGTATCAAGCACTGGCAGTGGTTCTTGGAGTAGTATTGCCTATGATTCTTTTCTTCTTCTTTCTGTATAGCATGGGGGCAGACTATCCAATAATCCGCAAAGTTGGGTGGATTATGTTTATCGGAATTTATACAGGTCTTTGGTCTACGGTTGGAACGCAGGGGACGAGCAACGTCTTCTTCTGGGCAGTGATTGCCGCACTTATCTTTCTCATTTTTGACACTAAGATATACATGTATTACCAGTATCAAACGCTTATCCGGCATGACAAGCAGGCAAAACATCGGGAGATTGGAAGAATCAATATGGAGATTCAAGAAATTGAGCGAATGATTGCTGCAGGAGCAATGGATGCAACTGCAGGCAGAAAGCAGATCTATGAGCTGACTAAACTGAAGAAGTGGCTCTTCAAGCAGTTTTAATGTCTTGCCCTAGGATACTCTATTCTAGCAAGTGATATCTTGTTAGCTGATGTCTGTAAATATTATCGTATTATGGACAACGATATTCTTCTTCTGATGCCCTGTGCTCTAGACAAAGGGTTCTCTGCGGTTTTGTGAGGGTGTGCGATAACGAGAGAATTTTTCTTGGATAATTACTTCTTGACTCTGCGGTAACCTACAAGATGCTTTCCTTCGTAAATAGGCACCTCAGAAACTTTTCCTGAAGGAGTTTTGATAACCATGACGATGCCGATGAGCACGAGCACCAAACTAGTTATGAGCAAGATTGTATCGGTGGCAGGACTCGCATTTACCTTTAATAGAGTCTGGACATGATCAGATGAGCCAATTAAAAGCAGAATGCCTACCACTGCAATGAGATACCCGCCAGTTTTCATACACCCTCTTATGCTAATACAAGAGGTTTCTATTTAAATGTTTTGTGAATGCATTTTTAAATCAACGATGAGTCTTATTTACATGGCATCTTATGATCTCTTGGGAAACATTGCTATCGTCAAATTCAAGCCGGGAACTATTCAAAATAAGAAGAAGCGATTTGCACAACAGCTTCTGAGACAGAATACCTTAGTTACTACGGTGCTTGAAAAGACCAGCAGGTTTAAGGGGAGACTGCGGACTTTGAAGACGCGATGGCTTGCCGGCGAAAGAACGACTGAGGCGGTATATCGTGAGAATAATTGCACTTTCCTGTTTGATGTGGATACATGCTACTTCTCACCGCGCTTAGCCTCTGAAAGGAAAGAAATTGCACAGATGGTGCGGAAAGGAGAGTCTGTGCTAGTTATGTGCGGAGGAGTTGCACCCTTTGCTATTGTCATTGCCAAGAATTCGAATGTAGAAAGAGCGGCAAGCATTGAACTTGGCAGGGAATGCAGTAAGTACGCATTGGAAAATGTTAAGAGGAATAAGCTTAAAGATAAAGTAGAGATTCTTCAGGGAGATGTTAGAAAGAAAGTTCCATACTTGAAGGAACGTTTTGACCGGATTGTCATGGCGCGGCCGAACCTAAAGGACGACTTTCTCGATGTCGCTTTTAAGAAGATAAAGAAGGAAGGCATTATACATTATTATGGATTTTATAATGAAGAATTAATTAAGAATTTACGAGAGTTGATAGAGAGACGAGCACGAGAAGCCAAGAAGAAGATTAGAATTATAAAAATCAAGAAAGCAGGAGATATTGGCGTCAGACAATATCGGTATCGGGCTGATATAAAGGTTATGAATTAGGAGATTCCCAGCGCTCTCCAAGAATAGATATCCATTTCAGTGATATCTGCTCTTCTTTCTGTGAGCATTCCCGGCCTTTCAATCATCTGTTTGATATCCGATATCTCTCTTTTTGTCTTGTATCTTTCTTGCTCTTCGGCTTTCTCTCTCTTACCATGAAGATATCTCCATGCAGTCATTTTCTCTCCTAAAGAAGCATCTCTGCTTTAATTGCAGACGGTGCTTCTCCTCCATGCCAGGTGAACTTAGGGCGCATGCGCATAGGATAAATCCTTTCTGAATTGTCGTCTAGGATGATTGCAGAGCCTTTTAAGCTTGGCAGGTCATCCATGTATTGCTTGATGCTCTCAATTAGATACGACTGCATGATCTCATTCAACGCCTCAAGGTCTGGCTTTGAGGTGACGCGATGGCTTATTACCATATCTGATTGTGACATAACATCACGATGAATCTGGCCTGGCTGCTGTGTTGCTAATACTAATGAAATTCCCGGCTGCCGGCCTTCTCTTAATAACTGAATTAAGGCATCTGTTGCAGGCGTCTTGCCTTCTTTTGGGAGGAATTCGTGCGCCTCATCGATAAACATCCAGACTAATGGTTCAGAGTTCTGGGACTTGTAAGATAAATAGTCCTGACCATGTTGCAGCGACTCAAGCTCCTCTTTTTTTCTTGCATCCATTCTATTCTTGAAAATCTTTCTTGAGATTAATGACAAGACCAAAGCGCGAATATTGAATGATGAGACTGAGCTGTAGACTGAAACGTCCAAGATACTTGTTGCGCCTGCTGTAAGCAGATCCCTGACTTCTGTGCCTTTCTGCGTCTTTGAGAAGATTCCCCAAGAGTCTGCTGCCCTGAAGAGCGCAGCAACTATCTTCTTTACATCATCTGATGCATCTCTGTTTGACTCGATCTCTTCAATTATTTCCTCAATAGAATAACCTCTTAGCTTCTCTTTCACATTATTTATTGAGTTAATAATACATATTCCTGAGAGGCTTGTTAATTCTAGATTAAAGAGAGTAATCCAGTCTTCTGCTTCTAATTCTGAAACTTTCAGTGAAAACAGAGAGTCATAGGGAATATTTTTCTCTTCATACTCCCTGGCTTTTCCGAAAGGAACGAAGACTTTTACCGGCAGCGTTTTTGGCTCTAACCCCCACTGTTTTAACAATTCAACATCCTTCTCGTTTTTATACTTCATTGTCCAGAATATCCCCATAGTGTCGAAGATGAGCGAGGCAATGTTCTTTGCTGTTTCTTGCGGAAGATTTGATAATTCTTCTGCAATGACAGACATTGAGTAGGACTTGCCGCTTCCTCTTTTGCCGGCGATTAGTATTACATGGCTTCGTGCAACATCCATCTTAATAGTGTTTGAGAGTGAAGAATGCATGCCCATCTTGACATAGCCCTTGCCTATGTCAATCAACCCCTTGGAACCGAACTTTTCTTTGTCAGATTCATCCCGACCAGTAATAATATCATACCCCATCTTTCTTATGTGTTTCCTGATTTATTAAAGGTTGCCATGGTAAGCTTTAAATATCAGATTCTAACAGGGTTTTTATGTCAAGGACAAGAAAACAGAATGAATATGAGATTAATCTTGAGTTAGAAGATGACTGCAAACTTAGAATCTTACTGTTCAATGGAGAAGAACATCGATGGATATTTAGCCATAACTATACTCATCCTGCAAGACCTCAGCCTGGGAAGGTTCCTAGATTGATTAATGCCACTACTTTAGTTGTTAATTATGATAAAGGCATAGCTCAGGGCATTAATTTGTCTATGAAGATAGAACGACCTGATAAACGGGGCAAGGCATTCTATTTAGGGATAGACGTCTCCCCCGAATCTTACTATTTCATAGAATTTGAATACGAAAAACAAGGAGATTTATTCAGAATGAGCTCTATTGAACCACGATTGGGGCAGAAGATACGTCTTGACTCTCTTGGAGAAGGGTTAGTCAAACCTGTGCAGTTTCCTTTTCCTCTAGAAGATAGAGTCAAAAAAGAGCATGGAGAGTATAAGGTTCCTTTCTTGTCTCGGCAAAGAAGAATCTCTCATTTTGTATTTCCTGCAAAGTACCAGCGCACTTCTTAGGAGCATATATCTAGCTACATCGCCATAAGGTTTTTATACTCCCCTTTACTGCGTGATAAATGCCTACTCAAAAAGAAGAGAAGAGTGATATGATTGAGATTCCTATCGGCGCCTTTTTCAAGCCTTTCAAACAGAATCCTTGGATGCCCACCACTCTTTTGCTGGGAATTGTTACTATTATTCTCCTTATTGTTCTAGCATCAGGCGGAGTTACTGGTAATGTAGTTAGTGAAGATGAGGCAACTGCGAATCTTCTTGCATTCATCAATGCGCAAGGCCAAGGCAACGCAGAGATTGTGTCTGTTGCACAAGAAAATGGATTGTACAAGATGACTATTGCTTTCCAAGGACAGCAGATTCCTGTCTATGTGACTCTTGATGGTTCATTTCTAGTTACTGATCCTATTCCACTTACTGGAGGTTCTGCATCAACAGGCGCATCTGGCCCTGATACGAGCCAGAGAGTCGAGGTGGAGATTGGAAGCAGTCCTGTTAAAGGCCTGCGAACAGCTCCTGTTACAATTGTCGAATTTACTGATTATCAATGCCCTTTCTGCGGCAAGCATCATTCTGAGACATATCCTCAGATTATTCAGGAATATGTTGATACTGGCAAGGTCTTGTATGTACTCAAAGATTACCCGCTTGAGTTCCATCCTGAAGCTCAAAAAGCTGCTGAAGCTGCTCGGTGCGCCCAGGAACAGAAGGGAGATGCAGGATACTTTAAAATGCATGATAAGTTATTTGAGAACCAAGATTCTTTAAGTATTGAGAACTACAAGAAGTGGGCTAGAGAGATAGGTGTTCCTGGAGTGAAGTTTGACGAATGTCTTGATTCTGGCAAGTATGCAGATGAGGTGCAGGCAGACCTTGCGTACGGCCAGCAGCTCGGTGTGACAGGCACTCCAGCGTTTTTCATAGATGGTATCAGCGTCGAGGGAGCGCAACCGTATTCCGTCTTCAAGCAGGTTATAGACGCTGAACTGGCAGGAGCACAGGCATAATGCAGATATCTGAATTGAAAGCAGGTCAGGGCAAAGTTGATGTAGAAGCCGTGGTGAAGAGCAAGGCTGAACCGCGCGTATTCAATAAATTCGGAAAGGAGCTACGCGTAGCGAATGCAGTTGTCTCCGATGCATCTGGAGAGATATCCTTGAGCTTGTGGAATGATGATATTGACAAGGTGCAGATTGGAGATACTGTGCGTATTACTAATGGGTATGTCTCAGAATTCAATGGCTTGAAGCAATTAACATCTGGGAAGTTTGGAAAGCTGGAGATTGTAGGCAAAGAATCCGGCTCAGGACAAGGGAAGAAACCTGCCCAGAAGCCAGCAGACGACGAAGTTGCTTTCTAGAAAAGGATTAAATACCTGATTTTATAGTATAGATTACATGAGAAAAGAGGAGTTGTACGGGATTTATCAAGGGGAAGTTCAGGTAGGGGTTAGTGTGACATCATTTATGACAGGCGTCACAATATTCTTTGCAGGGTTGCTTATTACCAAATTTGATTCTTACGATGACTCCATAAAGATTCCAATATTATTCTTGATATTGAGCGCATTCGGATTCTTATATTCCACTCTAATCTTAGCTAATTCTTCTGCAGATATCAGCCGTTTGAAAACAGAGAGATTTCACAGAAATATGAACTTGGGAGATTCTATTGGAGAGTATGTAGGCGTTTACTTTTTAGTGTTAGCTATTCCTCTTGTGATAAATGTAATAACTGATGATAGTTTTCTTAGAATTAGCACCTTACTTGCTTCTCTAGGAGGATTATCAGTTTATCATCTATCAGGTTTTTCTATTATGCAGGACCATTACAAAAGAATGCACTATCTTCTATTTTCTTTGGTATTAATTCTAGAGATATCATTATTTATCGCCCAAAGAGCCGGTGGTTACCTTGTTTCTCTGGCAAGTATTCTCATCTTTTATCTTCTGGCTCTAACCTTCTTTTCAAGGAATAAGAGATTAAATTAGCATGTCTTCAGACACCAAAACTTTTATATAAATTGATTTTGAAGTAATATGATGGTCTATACTCTACCCAAACTGCCATATGCGTATGATGCGCTCGAACCGGTGATTGATGCGAAGACGATGGAAATACACCATACGAAGCATCATCAAGCCTATCTCGATAAGCTGAACAAGGCATTGGAGAAGCATCCCGAACTGCAAAAGAAGAAAGTTGAAGAATTATTAAAAGATATAAATAAAGTGCCTGAAGATATAAGAACCGCTGTGAGGAATCATGGCGGCGGGCACTACAACCACTCGTTATTCTGGCAGATATTATCGCCTGAAAATCAAGAGGATTTTATCGGCGCGGTTAGTAAAGGATTGAAAGAAAGTTTTTCTGACTTGAAGAATTTTGATGAATTCAAGAATAAATTTGAGGAAGCTGCGATGAGCAGATTTGGCAGCGGGTGGGTGTGGCTTGTTGTGAATAAGGATAAGAAGATTGAGCTTATTACTACTGCTAATCAGGATTGTCCTTTGATGGAAGGAAGAATTCCTATTTTAGGATTAGATGTATGGGAACATGCATATTATCTGTCATATCAGAACAAGAGAAATGAGTATGTGCAGAAGTGGTGGAAGATAATAAATTGGAAGAAGGTTGATGAATTGTATCTGACGGCTTTGAAGGGAAAGGAATTTTCCGCTTGATTAACGTTCGTAGAAATAACAGACTTTAGTCCGTTATTCTCCTGCTGTGATTTCCCCTGCGGTGTCAAGGACTCCTGTCCTTGAGCATGTTCGGGGAGCCGCAGTTCCCCGACATCACAAAACCTTAAACAAGCCCTGCACTTTATTACGGGATTAAAACCTGAAGGGGTTTGCGAAATCTTTTGACATACTTTAGACAGATTAATTAAAGGAGAGAAATATCTTTTTGTTAGTTGTTCTTTTCTGTATTATCTTACCTGAATAGGAGAGCCATGGAAAGGCGGTTCCTTCTCGCATTGTGGGCAATACGGAACATTCTCGTAATGACATCTGCCTGAACCCGACATTGGGAAAGGACCATCCCAAATGGCGTGAGCCACTGTTTTGCTCACGATCTTCCCCTTGCAGTTAGTACATTCACAAGTTTGTTCCCTTTCTGTCCTGATTCGGTAAATAACTGAACGGCCCCTGCCTTTCATGTATTCTTGACCCTCTGTATCTCTTGCAAATTCCGGAATAAAAGAAGCCCAGGGATTCTCTCTTGCGAATCGCTCCCATTCTTCATTGATCTTGAACTCGAGCTGTTCAGATATAGGCATAGAATAGCTTTCTCTAATCAGTTTATAAAGATTTCCATGCTGAAACTTTATCTTTCTCCTCAAAGAACTCTTGCAATTCTCTGAAAGAAGCTCGATGAGAATTGATGACCGTGCTTGTTCTCTCCTGCATTATCTTTCCATGTTCAATTGCTTTATGCGCATCTTCTCCTAGCTGCCGGAGCTTCTCTTTCGTGTACGAGCTCATCCTCTTCGACGCCTCTTTTACCTCTTTCAGCATTTGTTGACGAGACTCGTCAGCCCCCCTAATCCAGTCATCTCGTTCCTGAAAGATGGGATTTTTTGGATGCTTCAATGATTGGAGCAAGTAAAGAGCAGGCATCGGTACGTCATTGTCTGGCCAACCACCCTCATATTTTCCATTTAAGCAGGTAAACCAAAGAAAACTGGCAAACTCTCTGCCGGATATTCCTTCATAGCACCCAATTTTTATTCCTTGAGCTGGAGGCAGGCATACAATAAATATCTCTTGTGCTTTTTGATGCATATTAGCATCATCTTCCATAGTAGGTACTGCTACCACATCAAGACATCCAGCCCTGTACACTTGTTGATTATACTCTAGTACCCATGCCTTCACATTCATTACAGCAGGCAAGGACAATCTCTCAAATGCATCATTGCATGGTCTTTCTGCAAAAGCTTCAACAATGTTTCCGAGCGCCCTTTTATGATTCTCATGGTATTCTCTCTTTCTCTGAAGTACATGCTGAATCGGAAAGGCCAGCAGTGTTGATTCAGAGAATCTGGGTGTATCGGCTATCTTCTTTCCGAGATTCCAGAGATGTTCAGTGAGCACGAAATACTTTCCAAGTCTAACAAAGGGATAGGTGTTTGTTACAAGTTCTGCTCTTATTCTTCCATGTGATTCGGTATTCATATTAGTACAGCACTGCTGCTAGAGTCTTTCTCACTGTGCAAGATACTGCACTTCCTCTTCGCTGAGCTTCATCTGCTTCTTGATAGCTTCGTTCTTGAGGATTAACTTTAGGAGCGGGAAGTCATTCAATGCGCGTCGTGTTGAACAATGAACAAGATGTGCATATTTTTTTGCAATAGTCTTCTTCTTCTCGATGCGCTGATTGTTCATCCAGATTTTCAGGATGCGCTTCGGCGCTTCGTATTTGGTGAATCCTGGCAACGGGGAAGTTTTGGCATAGCTGATGCCTGCTGACTGGAAAATATTCTGGTATAAAAGGAAACGCCAGCTCTGCTTTTTGTATATCCTACCCCGAAAGACATCTGCCTTGCCTAAAGCTTGATATGCCTTAGCTAGCGATTCATTTTTGTATTCTCTAGGTATATTTTCTTCAATCCAGAGCAATATCTCATCAAGTGAGAGCTGAGTGTTGTCAAATAGACTGAGAAAATCCTGGCGCTCCTTGAACAAGACTCTGAGAATGTTGAAGATGTTCTCATCGACATCACGCTTTTCATGGGTGTCTACCGGAAGTGATTCTACATGTGCGTAAGAGTGGAGATCGTTCAGCGCTGCGCGCAAATCTCCCTGTGATTTTATGGCGAGCTGTTGATAAAATCGTGCATCCCTGATAATTCCTTCCTGTTGTGCGACTCTCTCAATGAGCTTCTGAATTGTTTGCAGCGGAAGGGCTCTCATCTCAACAAGCTTACAGATTTTTCTGACTGGTGCAAGCTTTGACTGCCAGACATCATTGCACGTCATAATCAAGGGATGTTTTGTGACTTCCAAGACACGCAGCAGTTCAGGAATGCCTCCTATATCTGTGCCGGTTACGCCATCAACTTCATCCATGATTATTATCTTGCCGCGCTTAAAGAGGCTCATCTGCTCAGCTGCAGGCTTCAATACTACCTCAAGTTTTGCCCTATTTCTGAGGTCTGAAGAGTTTAGTTCCATAATCTCCAAATTGTTCTCATGAGCAGCGGCAAGAGCAAGAGAGGTTTTGCCTGTTCCTGCAGGACCATAGAGTATCAACGCTTTCTTCTTTGGAAACTCTCTGAGAAACTGCCGAACCTCTTCGATTGCCTTGTCCTGTCCCAGAATGTCTTGATACGCCAGCGCACGATATTTCTCGACGAAGTTTATATTTGAGTGTATCATCTTCTTATAGGATTATACGGTAGAATAAGCATGTCTTTCGTAGGTTCGCCAAGCAAATTCTCGATGAATCCAGCAGAGAAATGTCTCCTCCGATGTGTCACCAAAGTCATATCCATTACTTTTGCCGGATTCCAGTCATGCGCTATTTCATAGAGCTGCCCTTCTGGATTCTCGCCGATTGCCATAAATTCCCCAGGATACTCTCTTCTCAGTCTTTCCTCTTCTCTCTGTACATATGCTCTTACTCGTTTGTAGAATTCTTCTTCTCCTTCCATTATGTGCTCTTGCCCTGCCCTGCAAGAACGAATGATGCGAGCAGTGCTTGCAGCTGCACGAATTCATCACTGCCTTCAGTCATCCTAAACTCAGCTTCTCCTGTCTTCTCAGTTAATCTAACTTTTATCTCAGGCTCAATCTGCAGATTCCAAATTTCTTTTTGAATAATCTTTATCAGATCAGTTCCTGATATCGAGTCTTTGAGCATCACTTCCAATAGTTTATCCCGAGCATTGATGAAATCTCCTGCTAATGCGTAATCAAGCACCACGCGCACGCCTGCCGGCTTCGCTGAAGCGGCAATCATATTTATCATTTCTGAATTGATATCTGGAGAAATGGAAGCAGTTGCCTGAATCAGATTAATCGCACGCCTGCAGTCTCCTTCGCTCACTTCATAGAGTGTTTCAGCAGCATCAGGCGTCAGCTTTAACTTTTCCCGCTCGCTGATGCGCTTGACAATCTCTACAATGTCCTTCTTCTCAAGCAATCTGAACCTGAATACAACGCATCTTGATTGTATAGGATCGATGATATTAGAGGAGTAGTTACAGGAGAGAATAAATCTACAGGTATGGGTGTAGTTCTCCATGGTTCTTCTGAGAGCCTGCTGTGCCTCCCGCGTCAACGCATCAGCTTCATCAAGAAAGATAACTTTGAACGGAATATTCTCCAATGCCTTGGTTCTTGCAAAATCCTTTACTTTCTGTCTCACCACATCAATTCCTCTTTCGTCTGAAGCATTCAGTTCAAGATAATTATCCTTCCACTTCTCGCCGAACAATGCTTTGACAACTACTAAGGCAAGTGTTGATTTGCCTGTTCCTGCAGGACCTGCAAACATCATATGAGGAATGTTGAGCGCTTGCACCAACGATGAAACGCGCTTGATAATCTCATGCTGTCCTACCACCTCTTCGAATTTTCCTGGCCTGTATTTCTCAGTCCAGATATCACTCTGACTCATACAAGGTTCTGCACAGGGCTTTTTATAAAGATTGTTGTGCTTGCTCTCTTTTCACTACTTTCTTTCTGTCCTATTAGCTTTTATAGGTGTGTTGATGATTCTTTCTATGGATAAACCTCAGCTACGTCTTGTTATACCTATTACTGCCTCTACTATGGATGAGGCTTATGAGGACTTGGAGAGCCTCCCCCGCGCTTTTCTCGATCTTCAGCAACTTTATACATTACTTGCAATTAAACGAAGAAGCAAAGTCTCTTCCATTAAGTATCTGTATGAATGGCGGGCTGACGCGATTCAGGATGATTCTCTTAATATCGGAACTTTTGCTGCTGTTGCTTCTGATCTTGGCTTAGAAGGCATATTCACTTCACGGCATCCATCTGAGTGCGTGAATCCACCGCTTTTTAGGTTTATCAGAGATGAAGCTTATCGGAAGGAGCTCTATGAAAAGGCAGTTGCGACTGGTTTTGCTTGGATTGACAGGGAAGCTAAACACTGGTTTGAGCTAGATTTAAGAAAGACACGTTCTATTGTTTCATACCACGCATTCGATGAAGTTCCTTCATTAAGATGTCTCCATGATATAATTGAGTCTATGATGAATAAATCTCCTGATGTGTTTAAACTAGTCTTTCCTGCTGTTGGGGAAGGAGTACATAGACGGAGTGAAGTGAAGATACATGCACACAAGCTAGGGATAGAGAATAAACTTGTCAGCATCCTGCTTGGACCAGAGGGAAGTTTTAGCAGAATTGACCTTGAGAATTATTTTGCGTATACTCCTCTCTCTATCAGGAAAGCATCAGCCCCCGGCCAACTCTCTGCCCAGGACACCATAGCGGCTTGTTTTGAATAATTAATAATTTCCAATACATTTTGATGTCCGTAAAGCTTAGGGATTATTGGATAGATATCTTCTTCTGATTCACAATGTTCTTACTAAAAGGTTCTTTACTTATGCTGAACGTGCTCGATGCATTCTTCTTCTGCGCTTCTCTTTCTTCAAACGCTTGCGTTGCCATTTCCAACGCATCTGACCTTTCTTCTTCCACCTACGAGATGAACGTTTCATAGTAAGAACCTCTTGCTGGTTCTTACCATCTCCAGCAGACCTGTATGTTCCATCTCCAGCAGACCTGTATGTTCCATCTCCAGCAGACCTGTATGTTCCATCTCCAGCAGACCTGTATGTTCCATCTCCAGCAGACCTGTATGTTCCATCTCCAGCAGACCTGTA
>JACPXY010000053.1 GCA_016196285.1 Candidatus Pacearchaeota archaeon
ATCACTAGTAGGTTCGCTTTTAACAGGTTAATTTCCACATTGGTAAGCGAATCTGTTGCTTCACTATCTGTTGAATCTGGAATATCTGTCTGATGTACTTGTACTTTCACTTGCGAAGTAACAAGCTGATTCACTTTCGTATTCGCACTTTTCGTATCGACTCCGCTTAAGATTTCCAATTCAGTAGTGCTGAAATCCTCACTATCATGTACACTATCGGATTTACGCTCACTATGACTCACAGCACTATCAGGAACTATCTCTGTCTCTACCTCTGACGTGCCTCCTCTCACACCAGAGTTTTCTAGTTTAAATTTTCTCTACTCGATCTATTACCTCTATATCCACCACGTCCTTTTCCTCTGTTAGAACGATAAGTATCTCTACGAGAAGGTTCACGATCTCTTGAGGAAACTTCATCTTCAGGACTCTCATCTCTTGGCGTTTGTACACTCTTATTACGTCGTAGTTCTCGACGATTTGGACATGACGCTATTTTGTGTTCACTGGATCCACAAACTAGACATAATCCTTTTGCACGCCAACAATTTGCTTTAATGTGCCCTTTCTTTTTACAGAACAAGCAAGTTCGCGTTTCTCGGGTTGTATCTGAGTTACTAGATCCTCTCGTTGATCTAGACTTACCACTATATCCACTAGCTTTTGCGTTTTCATTAGTGGTTACTTTATGCGAAGTATACACTTTAGTAAACTTCTTATTTTGACGTTTCTCACTTTGTCGTGGTTCTGAAGTTTTATTAGAACTCCACTTACCAGATCTATTACCCGAATCATTATATTCTCTTGACTCGGTATGTCTCACGTGATTATTTGGCTTACGCTCCCACGTTATAGTTGGTTCGTCACTTTCATCATCAGAACTGTCTATCACTTGAACTAAGTCCGCTTCTAATGTACTCACTATGGAACGAATCAGGGACCATTTGATCTCTTTACCGTTCATAGCTACACCCATTGAACGAGTCGTCACTAATTTATCACGAACGTTCTCTGGCACTGTATCGAAAAATTTACGTCTTAGTTTCTCACTAGTCTCTGATGGTTTATCTGGATACGCTAAATGAAACGCTTTCTCCAGACGCACAGCATACATCCGCAATCCTTCACCTTGACGCATTGTTGCACGTCTGAAACGATTCTTCGTTCTTTGGTCATTTATTTCACGCGAATCTTTTCTCCACTGGAGTAACTTTCGTTTAATCGTAGCATAGTCATCTCCTACACTTTTGAGAGTAGAATAGGCTTTATGCATTTCTCCTGTTAAATATCTTCCAAGTTCTCCTACCCATAAAGTAGAACTTCCTCTAAAAGTTTCAGAACAATAGTCTTCGAAAACTTTGAGATATTCCTTTAACGATTGACCCGATCGACTGTCATATTTCTCAGGTCTCGGGGTAAAACGGCTATCCAGGCGAGACATTAGGGTAGTCATCTCAGACATTCGAACATAATCTGAGGAACGCTTAGACTTACGTCTCCTTTTGCGAGACTCAGATCCATGAGATCGGCGACCAACATCACTATCAGAATGAGACTCATCACTACTTGTTGGGTTACTGACATCAGAATCTGATTCTCGATCCTCATCTGTAGAATCTGGAACTTCTTTTCTCTCTTTACGTTGTTTTCGGAGAGCTTTTTGTACTTCTTCTTTATTATCAGAAATACTGTCTCGTTTACTGGGTTTTGGGCGTTTCGATCTCACTGATTTATCTGTCTGAAACGCTGTATTTGCGCCTTCACTTTCTCGACGCTTGGCTTTCACTTCGTCGAGTATTTCCGCTACCTCTTCATTAAGAGTATCTATACAGGCTTTGGCAGCTAAATGCCTAGGACCCTCTCCTTTAGCATTTAATTCTCGTAAAGTGTTGACAATCATTTTACAGACTTTTTGTAAATGAGCCATATCACGGCGTTCTGATTCCATATCAGCCTTCTCTTTTGACTTTGGCGACTTTTTGGCAGACTGCTTTTCTACTTCAGAGCCTGAAGTAAATCCACCTCCAACAGCTCCTTGTTCAATATCCTCTTGATCTGACATCTTGGCTGTTACTC
>JACPXY010000063.1 GCA_016196285.1 Candidatus Pacearchaeota archaeon
ACCCAGCAACAGGCAACTATGTATCAACTTATACCTATAATGCACAAGCTAACAACTTCGGCCCACCTGCAAATACGATTGCTCGGACTGATCCTATAACTGGACAGGTAACTTTTATTGGACCCCTAGATGTAGCAATACTACAGATAAATGCTGAAAATGCTAGGCATGTAGCTACAGAGGCAAGATTGTTGCAAGGACAGCAAGATAATCTAGCTCTAGCCTATAAGCAACTAGAAGCCCAAAATGTCCAGGTAGCCCAGCAATATGCACTAGAATCTCAGAAGTTAAATGCTATGGTGGCTGAGGGGGCATTGGATAGAGCCTCCGCTGAAGCTATAAATGCTTCTAACAGGGCTTCCGCTGAGAGAATTGCTGGGATGAATAATGAAACTCAGATGAAGATAGCCAATATGCAGGAGAAGCTGGAGAGGTTAGGGATGTCATTGAACGCTGCACAGGCATCAGGCTACATTCCAGCTTCATTAGCTAAGGAATTAGGGATTCCAGCAGGCCCTACATTGGAGTCCCAGAAGGTAGCCTGGGGAAGATTCATGGATGCTATGACTACCTTTGTGCAGAACCCCAGAAATATAGTCGGCTATATGAGCCTTGTGCATGGGATGTCTCCTGAAGGCGATATAAATAAGCCAATTCCTTTCCTTGCAGGATTGTCTGGGCAGTTACAGAATGTGCCTTCACCTAATATTGGAGCTAATCAGGCTGCGATCAGTCAAAATGCCAGGGAGTTCGCTGCTGTGCAGGCAGAAGGTATCCCACCACTCTTTACCAATGAGCAACTAAATCCCCAAGCTCTAGGCCCTATGGGTGGAACAGGGTTGCTCAGTCAATTAAATAGGCCACAGCAGCAGGCGTCTCCATTTGGAGGAAGGTTCACCGATTTCATAAATAGGCTTAGGACACAATACGCCACAGGATCAGTGTAGGAGAATATTATGCCAGAAGATTTACGAAGCAGGATTCAGTCAAGGTTAGCAGGAAGTAAAGGATCACTTCAAGACTCTATTGCTAAAGCTAAGGAGAGGTTTGCAACTGTTAAACCTCCACTAGGTGGAGCTCAGTTAGCTACTCCTGCTCAGTCTCTTAATCCTTATGCCTCAGCAATTCAGAGAGGAGCTGGGGCCATACAGCCATTTGTTCAGCAGCAGTATCCAGGATCAGTTGCAGCTAGAGGATTAGCTCCTTATGCTCAACAGCCTCCAGCTACTACCCAGCCATATCCTCCACAGGGCGGGCAACCCCCGTTTGATAGAGGCCAGATAATTACATATCTAAGGCAGTGGGTACAGAATGTGTTGAGTAGGTATGGGATTAACCCCAGAGAGGTTTATGAACCTATGAGTCTAGGTAATGGGGGAGGTAGCCAACAAGGAGAGAATACCTCATCCCCTTTAGGCGGTACTACTGATAGTGTTATAAGGAGTCCGTCCTTCGATAATACCTCTAGGGAGACTTATCTTTCATCTGGAGGTTTCCCTGACACTGGAGGTCTGCCACCTTATACAAAAGGCCCACCTAATTCTGGCTCGCTTTGGATTGAGCCTGCTGGTATGTATTTAACCCCAGAACAGAACCAGGCTTATATACGAGGAGTTGAGGCTGGGCTGAGCCCTGCAGAGGCAGCGTATTATGCTGCTCATCCAGAAGCAGGAGCCATGATACGGTATTAAGGATAGATATATGCCAGGATTTCTTGATTACCTAAGACAAAGAAAACCAGTACAGCCTACGCAGCCTCCAGCTTACACTCCTAATAGTTATGGACAACAAGTAGGAGATTACAGTCCCGCATTAGGAAGAAATATCACTGCCACCGATCTGCAAACCCCACAAGGCTCTGAAGAGCATAGGATAGCTTCTATGAACGCCGCTATAGCTGCTGATCCTCAAGGAGAAACAATGATCAGGGCTGCCTATACTCCCGAAGCCTATTATGGCTCCTTTACTGCTTCTAATGCTTATAATCAACAGCTTGAACAGCAGAGGTTAGCTTATGCTGGAGGACAGCCATACATAGGCCCTAGCGGGGGAGCCTTAAATCCAAATACTAACTTGAATCCTGAAGTTCCCCCTAGAACTGATCGTCCCCTAGACATCTATAACCCAGGCCCCTACCTAGCAGACATTCTTAGAAAGCAGCTTCCAGGCTATGTATTTGGCACTAAAGTGCCTACACCGCAGCAGATAACACTGAGTAAGTTTTTGAGGTTACTTCCTACCCAGAGGGAACAGGTACTTCCAGCTTATGTGTCAGCTCTTGGAATTGATCCGACTGACTTCTTCAGCGAGGTTCAAAAATACTGGCTCACAGGAAGCCCTTATAGGCGAACAGCATGGATGAGCTAAAGGTAATATTCCCTATTCTGGGAATCTGGGGAGCCTTCCTGCTACTTATGTGGTTTATCCAAAACAGTGGAACTAAATATTAAATTGCTTATACAATACCTGGGGATAGAAAAGGGGATCCAAGTGATCCCCCTCTCTAGTCGCCCCGCACGACATATTTATAATAAACTAAAATGATCTTCTTGTCAATACCCTGGGTACTGTCATGGTATATCGGAGGATTTATGTTTATAGCTGGCGGCATTACTGCTACTGCTTTAGCTTGGATAATAGGTAGATTTATCTACATGGAGTGGAACAAATAACTACTTATAAATGGTGGAGATATTCTACGGAGGAAGAAGAGAAGAAAAAGCGTAAGAATCGCTTTACCTCTTTCCTTAAAGATAAGCTGGGAGATGTAACTGAAACTATCTTCAGAGGCCCTATAAATCAACCTCAAGATATACTGCGTCCATTAGAGAAAGGACTAACAGCATTAGGTAGGCCAGTAGAGAAGGCTACTACTGGTTTAGCAGGATTCCTAGAAGAGAAAGTTCCTAGCCTGGAATACAATATTCCTGGACTTCCCGGAGCAGAACCTGGAGCTGGCCCATTTATTAGATTTAGGCAGCCTGGTCAATCTCAAGCCTCCTCGTTTATTCCTGGACTTCCTCCCCTTACTCCTGAGTCTACTGGAGCCATTGTTGGTCAAGGTATTCTTCATCCCACAAATCTTCTAGGAACTGGATTAGCTACAGGAGTAGCCAGAGGTCTAGGAGCTGGAAGAGTAGCTGGAGCTGTCGCTAGAGCTGAGGATATAGCTAATCTAGGCCCAGTAGCTAGAGGTGTAGAAGCAGCATTTACAAGGAAACCTATAATTGAAGAAGCAGCTAAACTGCCGCGACAGCTTTCTGGGATACAGCGTTTCTATCATGGTACAGCAGGAGAACTTGAAGGTAATCTCCGTAAAGATGCTTATCTATCACCTATTCGAGAAGATGCTGAATCCTTTGCACGCACACAGTCTCGTTTAACAGGGAAGCCTGCTCAAGTATATGAATTTGAAGTAGAGCCTGGAGGGGTGAGACCTGTAACTGAGGAAGGTTTAATTAAGGCACGCGGTGGTGTGCAGGTTGAGAATCCCAATAAGATTAAATTAGTAGAAGATGTTGACCGCTTACCTAAAATCTCTGGTGGAGCCATATCTATCCCCTTTACTCCTAAGAATCCTGCTGATGTAATAGCCAACTGGCAGAAACACCGATCAATCTACAGTAGAGTTAAAGATAGACTTGTGGCAAAAACAAAACTTAGAGATCTTTCCAATATGATTAACTCTCAGTTCCTTGACGATCCAACCTTTACTCCACTAGCACAAGAATGGGAACGAAGAAACTTCATAGCTGAATCTGTAGGGGACTTTGTAAATGATCGTTTTGGATTATCTGTTAAGCAGAACTTCCAATTTAATAATGACGGAT
>JACPXY010000064.1 GCA_016196285.1 Candidatus Pacearchaeota archaeon
CTTGATGGCATCTTTCTGTCCTCATAAACCATCTTTTTTACCTTATCTGCTGTCCCCTTGCTCCAGCTCCCTATAGCTTCCATAAAAAGATCCTTCTTTTTTTCTCCGACAACCTCGATTATTATCTCTGAAAAAGATCTTTCTGCTTTTAGTTTCTTAAGAGCTTCGTATGCTTCATCTGATATACTGATTACTTTTGTCATACATACATGTATGCATACATGTATCTAAATCTTCTGCTATTCGCTCTTACAAAACGGCTCTACATGGAACTTCCGAAAGTCCCTGCTAAAGTTCTGCTGGAATTCTAGGTACCGTCTGCATCTTGCGAGGTTCTGCTCTGCACGACTTTGATATTTTTCAGCATCGAAGGAGAAATAATCTTCTTTAAAGTAATCAATGAGATACCGTGCTGCGAGCTCAAGCGTCACGAGCGACATAGCATGATTGATGCCTTGATAGGCATACTTGAAGGGACTTTCTTTCTCATATCCTGCCATTGCTGATTCAAAGACGTCTGGATTATATCCTGCAGTTGAAGGCTTGACTCTGCACCAGCTTCGCAGTGCATCACCTAAGTCAAACAAAGGTGATTCTTCCATCATTGTATCTAGGTCGAGCAAGGAGACTGCTTTGCCTTCCCTGAAGAGAAAGTTAGCAAGCTTTGGATCTCCATGTATGATTGTTCTCTGCCGATTCTCCGACAGATAAAAGCAGGGAATCTTTCTGGTAAGAATCTCGTACTCTTCTTGAACCTCTCTTGCTTTCTCAGTGTATTGCGGAGATGTTTTCGTGTGGACAAGCTTCTCAAGAATGCAAGGGGTATCATGAAATCCTAGTAGCCTGAATTTCGGCTTAAATCCTGAATGAGCCATCAGCTTATGAAACCTGCCTAATAGTGCTCCTGCCTCGTGGGCTCTCTCTGGTGTTGCCTCTGCAAATGTATCATTTACCTGATACTCGAATGCTCGCCATAACTGGCGATTCATTCTCTGAAAGGTCTTTCCTGCTTTGGTGGTAAGCAAGACTGGCACGTGAAGTCCTTTTGTCCTGAGGTAACGCTGCACCGCAGTATAATCATCAATTACCCGTTCGTCCCAGATTGGACTTAACCGCTGGAAGACGAAATCTCCCTGCGGAGACTCTACTTTGAAAGAGACATTGACAAGCCCTCCTGCGAGCTGTTCAGCTTTGGTGATTGTACCTAGATTGTAGCACCGCACAACTTTCTGCAATAGATGCAGTTCTTCTTCGTTCATGCATTTCTGTATGGAGCATATATTAAAACACGTATGAAACAAAACTCTGGAAGCATCATCTATGTATTTGTCGTACTTTTACGATAGTAGTCAAGCAAAGATATTAAAGCATAATGTGCCATCAAGGATTGAAAAATCCTTTATGTTGGATGCCGAGAGAACTTTCAGTTCTCGGCTCAAGTTCCTTGACATAAAGAAACATTTAAATACCATCAAAATTAAAAAAGATTACTTAACATGGCAAAACAAAAACCAACGCTTAATGTGGTGTTTGTGGGTCACGTAGACCACGGCAAGTCAACTACTATCGGCCGCTTGATGTTTGATTCAGGCAAAGTATCTCCAGAGGAAATGGAGAAACTCAAAGCTGAAGCTCAGAAACATGGCAAAGCTGGATTCGAGTTTGCTTTCGTCATGGACAAGTTTAAAGAGGAAAGAGAACGAGGAGTAACTATTGACCTTGCATACCAGAAATTATTAACGAATAAATATGAGGTCACGATTATAGATGCTCCTGGACACAAAGACTTCGTCAAGAATATGATTACTGGCGCTTCACAGGCTGACTGCGCATTCCTGACTATCTCTGCAAAAGACGGCGTCCAGCCACAAACCAAGGAACATGTCTGGCTTCTCCGAACTATGGGTGTCGGACAGGTTGCAGTAGTCATTAATAAGATGGACGCAGTTGAATACAAGGAAGATGCTTTCAAAAAGACTGTCACTGAGGTTTCTGCAGTATTGAAAATGGCTGGCTACAAACCAGATACTATGACTTTCCTTGCAGTTTCTGGTTTCAAGGGAGATAATGTTGCTAAGAAATCCACAAATATGAGCTGGTACAAAGGTCCAACTATTCTTGAGCAGCTTGATTTGTTTGCTCCTCCTGAAAAACCAACTACCTTGCCTTTGCGCATGCCTCTCCAGGATGTCTATGAAATCACTGGCATCGGTACTGTTCCTGTCGGCAAGATTGAGACTGGTATCATGAAGATTGGCCAGAAAGTGCTAATCCTCCCGGGTAGATCAGGCAAGGGTATTGAAGGCGAAGTAAAAACTATTGAAATGCATCATGAACAATTGCCTGCTGCAGAAGCAGGAGATAATGTAGGCATCAACATCCGAGGTATCGGCAAGAAAGACGTTGCACGAGGCGATGTTGTATGCGATGCAACCAAACCTGCAACTATTGCAGAGGAATTCGTTGCGCAGGTAGCAGTTATCTCGCATCCGACAGTCATCGCGAAAGGCTATACTCCTGTATTCCATGTTCGCACTGCACAAGTGCCATGCCAGTTCATTGAGCTTATTGAGAAGACAAGTCCTGATGGACAGACTGCGAAGAACCCTGACTTTCTGAAGAATGGCGATGTCGCTAAAGTCAGAATCAAGCCAATTGGCAATCTTGTCCTTGAGTCCCAGGCAACCAACCCGCACATGGCGCGCTTTGCAATCCGTGATGCTGGAGCAACTGTTGCTGCAGGTGTCTGCATTGAAGTCAAAGCAAAGAAATTGTAATTCTTAGTGTCTCTGTGAAAAAATAGTATTACACGATAAAAGAAATTAGACTGAATATCCTATCTGTATCCAATACGAAGATGAGCTAACAATATGTTAAGTGTACTTCCTATCTAGAATATCTATCTAATTCGCATCAATTGGCGTAGTTACTCTTGCCCTGGCGCATCGTGCTATCTCTCTTGGGTCAGTCAGTGTGACAAGACCGCCTCTCCAGAACGTTCTGAGGCGAATGAGACGCTCGGTTCCTGATAGATATAATTCATACTCTGCAAGAGGGCTCTGTGTATCGTACACATTCAAGAGACTGTTTGTTTCTACCATCGGCAGGTTGAACAACATGTGAATTCTATTCCAGTAATGATTTATATCTCTCCCTTTGAACTCTCTCTGGAGGCGTTCCGCTAATAAATCGTCTGAGGTGTAGATGCTGACTGTAGGTTCTTCCATGAAAATAGTGAACGAGAAGGTTATTTAAAGTATTCCAGTGAAGCAACATAATCCTTATAAACTTCTGAACACCTGCAGAGACATGGAAAGAGGCGAAATCTCTCGGCGTGAAGTTGAGACGAAGCTGAATAGCGTTGGAGATTATGTCAAGATGGATTACTTGCAGCAATGCTTGAAAAAGAATCTTGACTTTGATACACGGAAATTCGTGCTGACTACGCTGTCAGGCATCTATGAGACGAGACACATGCTCCTTGAATCAGGCAAGCTCATCCGCGCATCTGCTGAGATTAACACAACATTTGAAGGTAAGATGAATGAATATATGAAGTCAGTGCAGCTGTTCATCAAAGCAGGAGCATTTGATGAGGTAGATATCTCCTTTGCCAAAGCGCTGGCTTGCGCAGCAGAGCGCCAGAAGGAAGGATTGAAACAGAAGCGCAAGGATTGGTTTAAAGCGCAGGCAGATGAGTTCCTCAAGAAGGACAAAAGAAAACATGCAATGGGAACTTATGAAAGGCTCTTAACTTTTGAATTGCAGCAGGATGAAAAGATGGCTGCGCAAGAAACACTTCTGCATATTTATGAAAAGCTGGGCAAGATTAAGGAATATGCACATCTGAAGAAGAGCATGCACTAAACCTTGCTATGCACTATCAAAAGTACTCGCGCTTTTGGATTATAGGTGAAGAACCCTATGGCAAGACCATCTTGCATCAGAAAGCAAGAACAATATTATCTCCTACAACTGCTTATTTTTATCTGACACAAGATAATTATACTTATTAAACTATTTTAAGTTTATATTTTCATCCTGCCTTGCTTTATCCTGAGCGTATTAACAAAGATAAATTTAATCTTTTATCTTGATATTATCTATTATTGACAAGTAGAGATTATTTATAGTGCGTGTCAATCAAGCATTCATCTAGAAGCTAGCGATTCTCTAAGACAATGGGTAGTATAGACTATAGCTTGATAAGACTATGGAGTTTTAATTGAACATAATATCAGTCTTCCATTGATACTAGGTCATCGAATATCCGCTCATCAAACTCTGCGGATTCCTCCTGCATATCATGGTTACTGCTCTTTGCTTGTAAGGCCTCTTTTTTTGCCATGTATACCTCGGCTTACAACACGGGCTTTATAAAGGTTTCGCGGGTTTTTCCGACGCTGTTTAGGAAGAGAAAGATAGCATAAGATTTAAATAGAAGCGCGAGGTTGTTTTTCATGTCCTTCTCTCCTTCCGCTGGAAGAAAACATTTAAATAGCATGATGTACATTTTTGTGTAGAAAGGATAACCATCATTTCATCATACTCACGTCCGTGTTGGACACTTGTAGCGTTTCTTTCTACACACCAGGGTGTATTTCCTGGCAGAGCAAGAATGACAACATTCTTCAGAACACATGGCAAAAGTAAGTCCCGTATCAATCAAATACATGGTTCATGCATCTTTCAAGGCGGAAGGACCGCTCGAGAAGCCCGATGTAATCGGAGCCATCTTCGGCCAGACTGAAGGTCTTCTGGGAGCAAACTTGGAAATGCGTGAGTTACAAAAAGAAGGAAAGATAGGCCGCATTGAAGTTGACTTAGAGACAGTTGACGGAAAGAGCGTTGGAGAGATTCATCTGCCGAGCGCATTGGATAAATCAGAAACAACTATTATCGCTGCAGCACTTGAGACCATTGACAGAATCGGACCGACTGAAGCATCTATTCAGGTAACAAAGATTGAGGATGTCAGGGGTAGCAAACGAGACTATATTATTGACCGCGCCAAAAAGCTATTGGTAGGCCTTGATGGAGGCGACTTCAGTGAGATGTCAAAGACTCTTAAGGAAGAATCGCGCGCAGAAAAGATTCAGGAATATGGAGCTGAACGGCTTCCTGCAGGCGACCTATCTGGAAGCGAAATTATCGTAGTTGAAGGCAGAGCAGATGTGGTTAACCTATTAAAGAATAGGATCAATAATGTCATCGGTATGAATGGCACCAAGCTTCCTGCAGAGATTGCAAGGCTTGGAGAGAGCAAAGAGCTGACATTGTTCATTGACGGAGACAGGGGTGGCAAGCTCATCGCGCAGAATGTCATAAACAACGCGAAGATAGTATATGTTGCTATGGCTCCTGACGGCAAGGAAGTTGAAGAGCTGACCAGTAAAGAACTGCTCTTGGCTTTGCGCAAGAAAATGCCTGTAAAGGAATTTCTGCATTGGCTGGGGAGAAGCGGACGTTCTGAACGTGCTTCAGAATCAGCACCATTTCAAGGAGATGCAAAAGAAGCATTGAAAAAATTATATGAACGAATCAAAGATACACGAAGCGCACTGTTGCTTGACAGCTCTCTGGATGTCATCAGGCAGGTTTCTGCTCGGGAAGTAACAAAAGCTCTGCTCGGTTCGCATAAACAGGTATTTGCACTTGTTATTGATGGACAGGCGCTCTCCTCTACTATTCGTGCGTGCGATGAAAAGAGTGTGCAGTACTGTGCTGCCACAACCTTCGGCAGCATTGATGACGCGAAAGTGCAGCTAATTAGTTTGTAATTCTCAACGCTCTTAGAAGTGAAGCTCCACGAGACAAGACCTCATGGAATCAAGAAAAGAGTATTATTAACTCCTACAACAATATCATCTCATCGAACATTAGATAATTTTCTTCTGTGTACATCTTACTTAAAGCTATCTCCTGCCTTGCTTTATCACAGCAAGCTATAATTTATCTCGCCTGTCAGCGACGAGTTTCTTCTGCCTGCTTGTCAACCAGCTCGCTGAGAATCGGGGACGTACCTACCTGGATAAGCCTGAAAAGCTCGCGGATATAGGATGCAATGATGACCTCCCTACCTTTCACCTGCTCCAAAAGGTCGAGGCACTTGCCGAACTGGTATTCCTCCCGCAGATTGTTTATCTTATGTATTAGAGCGATGTTCTTCTGATAGTATGCATTATAAAACAGGTCGAACTGGGCCTGCGCATCCCCCAGCAAGACGCGAGTACGTGAATGCAGCTTAAGATGATGCTTCGATGCAAATGCATATAGGTAGTGCGCTATATGCTCGATATGCGTGAGAAAGGTGAGCAATTCCCAGGCGAGAACCGCATCTACCTGTGATTTCTCCTTGGTGAGAATCCGACGGCAGAAGAGTGTGAATAATGTTTATTAACTCTTCTGATAGAAAAGTATATGGAAGGTGTTATCTTCGGTCCTGCTGGACTTGGAAGTGTCAAGACTGCTGAACAAGTGCTTGAAAAGTATCATAAGCTGGGAATAAGAGCATGCGAGATTGCATTTACTTACAGTGTTTATATAAAAAATAAAGATGATGCTGTGAGAATTGGAAAGAAAGCCAGAGAATTGGGGATTGATTTATCTATTCATGGTCAATACTGGATTAATTTGAATTCTGCTGAGAAAGAGAAAAGAGATGCAAGCAAGAAACGAATTCTTGAATGCTGTGAGATTGGAGAGAAATTGGGAGCTAAACTTGTGGTGTTTCATCCAGGGTATTATACTGATAAGGGAAGAGATAATGAGAGCAAGGAGAAAAGCTATCAAATAATAAAGGAAGAAGTGATGAAAATAATGGATGAGATAAAGAAAAAAGGATGGAAGATAAAGATTGCTCCTGAAACAATGGGGAGGGTAAATGTTTTTGGAAGTGTTGAGGAGATTAGCAGACTTGTAAGAGAAACTGGATGTAGTTTCTGCATTGATTTTGCTCACATTCTGGCCAGAGAGAAGAAAGTTGATTATGATAAGATTGAGAGATTGTTTCCAGGAAAAGAATGGCATGTACATTTCTCTGGAATTGTGTACGGAGATAAAG
>JACPXY010000055.1 GCA_016196285.1 Candidatus Pacearchaeota archaeon
ATAATGGTATATCAGATGTTTGGATATTGCAATGAATCTCTCTCACTTCACCTCCTCTGCTGTCAATAGTTTAGTTACATCCCATTCTGGAGCTGTAACGTAATTTCTTTCTAGCTTTAATTCCTTCACATCTTGCCCGCTTGAGTCACATATGTCGTAATATTCACAAAGACGATTGAATTTGTTGCATGAAGTGGGTTTTTCTGGCCAAACTTCGTTTGCTACGCATGTCAAGTATTCATTAAGAATCATCATTCTTAGATTATCCTTCCAATCGGCTATGTAAATAGGGTCATAAGATAAAGGAAGTCTTTTGAATTTCTCTTCTGCGTTCAGAGTCTTTTGTAAACCTATGCGATTTACAACGAGATAATTAGACTCTGCCGCGGCGCAATAATTAATGAATTGGTTAGATTTTCTTAAAAGAACTGAATCTCGTGAAAAAGTCTTGTGATCTATTGGTAATCTTTCGTACGATGCATTTCTTCCTATCCCTATAAAATTAGCTAGTAAGTCTATCTTACCACTAATGATTATTCGTACTATATCATCTTCAAATAAAACATAGGCGAATGGTTGCTCAACGGCTAGAATCTCTAAACAATTCTCGTCTTCAGCTCTCCAGTAATCACAAGATTGCTCGACTGCTTTTAGGAGAACTTCGACTTCTTCAGGTTCTGAATTAGATTCTTTTGGATTAGAGCTGAGCTCTCTAATTTTCATCAGAGCTGCTTCGCTTCGCTCAGCATAAGATATTCCTTCACCTAATAGTTTATAATAAACTGCTAAGCCTTCGTGAGCCAATGAGCCTAAGTCTAAAGCTTTCGCCTTGTGTATCAGAGGAAGAGTTTTGTTGAGATTATGTCTGAAATTATATCTGGCAGGGCAAGTCTCGAATAAGTCTATCTTAGAAGCATCTAATACGATGTTTATCTTTTCAGTCATCATCTGCTCTTTTCTTAAATTTATCAAAACTAAATTTAGCTCTTTCAGAGCTAGTCGCTTCGCTTTGCTCAGCTTCTTGTTTAGCTTTCCATTCCTCTCTATCTTGTTTAGAACGTCCCATTGAATCTCTAGTACCTCGACAGTTAGGGAAATCTTTGCATCCCCAGAATACTCCAAATTTACCAGTACGTGATATCATTTCACCACCACATTCAGGACACTTTACGTTTTCTGGCTTCATTTTTTCAGTCTTCCATGAAAGAGGTTTCGTAGACAAGTAGAACCCTGTTGTGAAATAATCCATATACAGATATCGAAAGGAGATTAAATCCTTTTTGATATTTGAGGTCTCTGATACATGCTGGAAGGTCACGTAGTTTAATCTTCCACCAATGTATCATCTTGGGTGGCAACACTGCTGGTTTCATTTCTGTCTCATGATGATTGCGATTGCTTCTAACTCATCAGAAGTGAAGTTGCCATCCAATGTGGCATCTCTAGTTCCAGCTTGATAATTTACATACTCTATGCAACTACCAGTAATTCTACTAACCCAGTTGATATTTCCTTCAGCTAAGCCACCATAATCCTTCAATATCTCCTTAGCTTCTTCTAAAGTCATTCTAATCTCCTAAAAACAACTATCACAAGTGCAGTGAGGATGTTTGCTAGACTTGCAATGAGGCATAGCCTTATGTCTTGGGGCATATACATTAAATAGTCCCTTTCTGTACAGAGGGTAAAATATTTCTACACACATCTTGCAAGTTGGATCAATTTCTCCTAGCTTCTCTAATCTAGCAATGTGTTCTTCAATAGTCTCTTTTAAGATCATAAACTCCACGCTTTCCTTCCTTTAGTTACTAGAATCTCAGCAAGTTCTTTCATGAATTCCTTCTATGCTCTAGTTTCCATGCTACATCCCTCACCCTCAAGTAAACCTGCTACATAATAAATATCATTCAAAGAGACCATGCTTTACGACCTTTAGTAACTAATATTTCTGCCAACTCACTCATTAAGGATTGTTGATTCCACTGAATCTCTCTCTTGTCTAGTGTAGCTGCTACAATAGCTCTCTTAACCTCTACTAGCTCTGTGAAATATTCATCTATCGTTCCACTAGCTAACATGTATGTTACTGATACATTGTTCATTTGCCCGAAGCGATGAAATCGTCCTTCGACTTGTTCTTCATTTGCCGGATTCCACTGACGCTCTAGAAGAATTGCATCAGAACAGAATTGAAGATTCAATCCCTCTCCAGCCGCAAGTGTACTAGCTATCATCACCCTTCGAGAACTATCATTCTTAAATAGCTCAACTAAGCGCGTGCGCTCATCACCGTTAAGACCAGAATGTAGCTTACAAACCTTACCAAAGTCACCTTCTACACACCATTCGTTCAGATTCTTCTCTAGTATCTCCATGACATCTTGATGGTGTGTGAAGATGACAATCTTACGGTCTGTTGATAGCAAGAACTCTGTTACAAAGTCAACGCATTCTGATACTTTACTTATTCCAGTAATATGACGAAGTCTACCCATAATAGCTATTGTATTAGTAGCTTTATTAAACTCACTTTCATCTGAATACAGCATATCATCCAGCTCTTGCAATGCTGCTGCATATGCTTTGTTCAATCTTCTGTCTAATTCGACGTGGTGGAATTTTCTATCTATTGAAGGAAGGTCTCGAAGAACTTCGTTTTTAGTCCTTCTAATGATGATATCTTTAGTGTCCTCATGAAATCGTTCTACATCTTTCAGACCTCCAATCTTTTGTCCCCATCCATTATGATATGCGTCGCAATAATTGTCTATGTACTTCTGATAGTGTGGAAACAGTGTAGGTTTGGTGAGATTAAGAACTGTAAAATACTCACCAGCATTGTTCTTAATTGGAGTGCCACTCATCGAAATGATATGTGGAGTTTGTTTTGCTATCCTCTGGACGGCTTTTGCTCTATCCGAGAGGTGATTTTTGACTCTCTGGCATTCGTCTATGATGATAGTTTTGATAGTATTTTCAGGCAAATACTCAAATAGGTTCTCTTTCTTTAGAATATCATATGTTACTACGTAAATTGTGAATCCAGGCATGGCTCTTTCTGAGCCTTTTTGTATAACCTGCGTCAGAAATTTCTTATCTTTTGCTCCGAAGTCTTCTGAGGAGCAGATTCTGTGAATCTCAAACATCCACTGAAGTTTTACTGTGGAGGGGCAGACGATAACGGCTGGTAACAGCTTCGCTGGATGTAATCTTAACAAAGATAGTGCTTCTATTGTTTTACCTAAGCCTTGTTCGTCCGCTATAATACATCTTACATTAGACTCTTCAGCAAACTTTACCGCTTCTATTTGATAGGGTCTAGGCTTGCAACCATCTGAAAAGACTATTGAATTGTAAGCCTTGTCATCAGATTCTAGTGTTTGCGAGTGCAAAATGTGACCACAGGCAAGCCTGATTATGATTGTCTTCCCCAGGCGTAGTCTGCTTACTTCAACTGCTATCTTTTTACAGGTAGGACATTCTTGACGGATGATTGATGTGAGTGCCATTATGATTTTTTCTCAAATGGATTAAAGACTGGTTTTACTTCTTCAGGCTTCACAGATTGTGTAGCAGCAGCATTTTTTATTCTTCCTAATATCGCGCCAGCGCTCATCAGCTTGCTAGCATCGGCTGAACTAATTCCTAGTTTCTCTAGTCCAGCTTGTATTTTCTCTGACTTTGTCAGGCGCTTTTGTCTTTCACGTATCGCATTAATCGCGCTTGTTGCCGTATCGTCCACGTTTAGAGAACGTCTAAAGCCTGTTATTTCTCCATCTTTTTTCTTCCTTCCCCTCTCTTCCTCGTCAACGGCTGTCAAACGAGCTCTAGCTTCAAATGCTATTTTTGCTAGTTCCTCGCGATGAGCACGAAGCTCTAACGTCTCCATATCCTTAACTAGTATCTTTTCATGATTAAATAGTTGACTAAATAGTTCTTCTTGTGGAGTCATGATTATC
>JACPXY010000004.1 GCA_016196285.1 Candidatus Pacearchaeota archaeon
ATGGTTGCATCTATAGGATTCCCATAAATGTATACTGCCTTGAATTTTCTCTGTGCCACTGGAGGTGGTGCCACCAGATGCTTGAATCCATCGCAATTATTGACACAATTTACTTTCTTGAATCTGTTCAGAAATCTCATAAAAAAACTCGTTCCGACGCCTCCGCATGAAGCGACAAGAACATCCAAGTTTTCTAGGTCTTTTTTCTGGACTCCTCTCTGTTTGCATTCTTCACAGAACCACATAGTATGAGTGTTTGACAAGGATATATAAACTTTTTTAAACTATTTCAACAGCACAGAAAAGAGATGAATACAAATAAGCTAAAAATCGCAATATTTCACAACTTTCTGGATAACATCGGGGGTGCAGAATATGTTGACCTGATCTTAGCAAGAGAGCTGGATGCAGATATATACACTACTAATATTGATGCAGAAAAGATTAGAAAGATGGGTTTCTCCATTAAGAATATCTATTCCATTGGTTCGGTGCCGCTTAATGCACCATACCGCCAGGAAGCAACATACTGGAGATTCAGAAAGTTCAAGGCAAAGAAAAAGTACGATTTGTACATTATAGCCGGGGACTGGGCAGTAGGGGCTGCAGTCAATAATAAGCCGAATCTATGGTATGTATACTCTCCAATACGGGAAATCTGGGACCTTCATGAGTACACGAGAAATAATATAGTGCCCTTCCACACACGTATGGTATTTGACCTCTGGGTGCGCATGCGGAGAATGCTCAACAAAAAAGATGTGCGGGAAGTCAACAGGATTATATCTATCTCAAAGAACGTGCAGGAGCGGATAAAGAAATACTTGAAAAAAGAGTCTACAGTCGTCTATCCTCCCACTGAAACAGCAAAATATCACTCAAAAAAGAGCAAAGGATACTGGCTTTCAGTAAATCGCCTGATAACGCACAAAAGGATTGACCTGCAGCTGGAAGCATTTAAGAAGATGCCTGAAGAAAAGCTGATTGTTGTAGGAAGTTACGAAATGTCGAGCCATTTCAGGAGATACGTCTCCTACTTAGAGGAGATAAAACCGAAAAACGTAACAATCCTCAGTTGGGTGAGCAATAAGGAGTTAATCGACCTCTATGCTGGCTGCAGGGGATTCATCACAACTTCAAGTGATGAAGATTACGGCATGACGCCAGTAGAAGCAATGGCCTCTGGAAAACCAGTCATCGCTCCTAATGAAGGAGGATACAAGGAAACTATATTGCATAAAAAGACAGGCCTCTTAATAAATAAAATTACCTCTGAAAAGATTGTACAGGCAGTACAGGAGATAAACTCTGCTCTCCAAAACACTCCTCTGAAGTACAGCGCTGCCTGCATACAGCAAGCAAGGAAGTTCGACACGCGTAGATTCATGGAGCAGTTCAAGGAAGAGATACAGAAGAGTATTCAGGATGCAGGATGCCATGAATAGAAAAAGAGCAGTCTTGATAACGCTTGCTGATAAGTCTCATGTCGAGCAGGCAAAGCAGCTCTTTGCAGGAGCACATTTTAAAGGAGGCTGGACAGGAGACTATCTGCTCCTTGCAAACAACATTCCTGAAAGAGAACTTGAAGCATTCAGGAAAAGAGGAATAAAAGTAATGAAATGCAAGCCAATCTTCAAAACAAAGAGCCGGCATCCCGATGTAGTAACTGCCAAACTTTCTATCTTCAAGAGCTATTTCAAGAGATGGGGCAATGTGCTTTTTCTTGATGCAGACATTCTCATCAAGGCATCCATACAAGACCTTGCAGACAGTAAAGGAATACAAGCAGTCTCTACCTATCGTGAGCCATTACTGGGGAAGCACAAGCTATTAGGTGTAGAAAAGGATGCATCACAAGAGCTCAATAAGATGTATAAGGAAATAAAAGAGAATTATAATCTCGAAAAGAAAGGTATAAACTCCGGGGTAATTGCATTCAATACAAACATAATAACTGAAAGCACTTTTAATGAAATCTGCACGTTATGCAAAAAATACCAGAAAGTGCTGAGAACAGATGAGGCAGTGCTTGGGCTATATTTTAACAAGATGCTCACCTTCCTGCCGTTAGTGTACAACATCAGCATGAAATCAATGCTTCTTGATCACAATATTCCTGCAGAGAAGGCGAGAGGGATTATTTTGCATTTTGTAGGAAAGCAAAAACCTTGGAATAAGAAGAATCCATATTATGCTGAATGGATATCAATGCACAATAAATTCAATGAACTGAATATGCAAAAAAAAGTAGAGCCGGATAAGTGGGGGGTGCTGAAGATATGTCTTTATTGTTGGTACCTCGCATACAAAAAACATCTATATGACTTGCAGAGAAAGCTCGTCTCGCTTGATTTCATGCATTGGTATGTAGACCATAAGATAGGGGTGCTCGGAGAGAGAATACATGAGAAAATCCCAATGACCTATTCTATATTAAAGAGACTAAATCCGATACCTAAATATACTCATAAAGGCAGGTGGTAATGTGACCTTCCTTGACAACAGGGTAGTAAGTGCGCGTATAGCATTCCAAGAACTGCAGAAATTCTCAGATAAGAATAAACTCGGATTGCTCTGGTACATTCTTGAACCTTTAGTAATCTTTGTAGCACTCCTGCTAGTCTTTCATGGCAGAGTCGGGCAGAACATTCCAATCTATCCGCTCTATCTCTTGATGGGAATAATGCTCTTGAGGCTCTTCTTAAATACGACAAGGGAAGTTCTTAACGTAAGAGATAAAAGCTACTTTCTTAAAGAACACAAGAAAGCAACACTGCATACATTAATAGAGAGCACGATTATCAAGAACCTGTTTATACATGCTGGTGAGGTGCTGATATTCATTGTAATAGCAGGATACCTCATGCATAACCTTGTCCTCTTTATTGCCTATCTCCCCCTCCTTGCACTATTTACTCTCTTCCTTTACGGATTCTCAACTACTCTCTTTGTGCTCTACCAATTCATAAAAGATGTCTCTCCTGCTTGGCAGATTGCTTCAAGAGCGCTCTGGTTCATAACTCCTGTATTCTATCAAATAACCAATAACCCTCTACTCAAGACAGTAAATAGTTTCAATCCGATTTATTATCTCGTAGAGTTGTTCAGAGACATTCTCATCTATCAGAGGATGCCTGAATTTTCTATTCTGTTTGGTTCACTCTTGCTCTCAATAGTATTTTTTGCATTAGGAAGCATTGCGTACAAATTATCTGAGAGAAAGTTTCTAATCAGCACTTAAAGCCAGCCGCGCTTCTTGATGCCTTGATTCGTAATCTGAAACTCGAGTGATGATTCCTTCAGGCTCCTATGCTTTCTAAGAAAAGCAGTGCGCACTCCTTTTTCATGCGTCAGTTCAATATGGCATTTACCCCAATATCTCAGAATGTCGCCGCCGACCATTTTCTGGGTCTCTTCCCATGAGTAGACTTGATTGCTCACCACTACAGGAATCTCCCGCTTCCGCGCAATCTCTGCAAGAGTTCTAAGCTGCTGCACCAGTAGCGCATTAATATTTCTGATTGAAGCAACATCCTTCTCTCGTGCAGCTGCAAATTCAAGCCGGTATAAGATAGTCATACCATCCACGACAATAAGCGAGACCTCTTTAGTGAGTAGGTTCAGCAGTCTCCCAAATACCTCCTCTTGCTCAGAGAAAGAAGTCGGTTTCAATAGAAGAATGTTCTGCAATACTTCATTCACCTCATCTCCAGCCAGTTGTTTAACGCGCTCGCTACTGAACCCGCCTTCAGTATCAATAAAAATTACTTTGTTACCTTTCTTAGCCTGTGAGACAGCAGCTAAAAGACAGAGATTAGTCTTGCCAGTTCCTGAGCCGCCATACAAGACAGTAATCACATCACTCTCATAGCCTCCGTGGAGCCATTTATTCAAGTCATAGCTTCCTGCAGATATTTTGCTCATAGTATTCTGCAACACTAAGAGTATATAAAAATAAGTAAAATGAAAAATTAAAGAGAATTATCTTCTCTTCTTTCGTGAAGAAGCCATTCCTGCTTCTGGCAAACGGCAGTTGTTGCATTTCAAAGCGTGTATAAGCAGCAGTGCAGCAGCAATAACGACAACCCACTTACCCCATGCAAGGCTCGACCAAAGTGCAAACACGATAATCACTATCGCAAGAATCACTTCAGTAACTTGGCAATTACAATTCATGTATACCTCCTTACAAAGAAATAGCTCTGAAGCTTAATAAAGGTACCGCTTATTTCTTCAAACTGCTGATAAGCGCACCGCACTCTTTGCCGATAAGAGCAACAGTATCTGCAAGCACTTTGCTGACATTCTTATCACTGCTCTGTATCTTGAGGACTACGGGCTTGCTTGGATGCTCTCTGCGCCAGGCTGCAAAGTCAGCTCCTGCCTTATATGCATACACGCGTAAAATCTCGGCAACAGTCACGTTATCAAGCTGGATATCTGCTTGATGCTTATCCTGATGTAATATCTTAATCTGCATAAGTCATGATTCAGAAACCGATTTATAAAGCTTTCGACGCATCGTCGGCTAAGATATTCTCTTTCTGCACTGCAGGTTCAACAGCAGGAGGAGTTATAGGTTTTCCTGTATCTTTGCGTAGATCAATGTTGAAGAACTGCTCGACTTTGTTAACAAGTACGAAGTTACCGCCGACAACAACCCCGTTCTCAAGCATCTTTAAGGCATACTCATCAACTGCAAGCGATTGAGCAAGCTGCTTTCTTGTCACTCCACGCTCCTTTCGTTTTTTTAGGATAATCCAATGAAAATTATGGGCAAGCTCGCTTTCAATAGTTTTTGTATCGTGCTTGAGTGGCTTACTGAACTCCTCGAAGCGCAGAAGCCCGCGCTCCTTTGCACGGGTTTGCTCGGTCTGCGGAGCAGGAACAACGCGTATAACCGGCCTGCGGATAATAGGTAATCCTTCTCTGCGCGCATAGTCTTCTGGCACGCGGACAATTTTACCTTCATCAATCGCTTCTACAATAGGAATCGCCTCTTGTCTATACATGAAAGAAAGGGGTATCTGTCCTTTTTATGGTTTATGGTAGTGGACTAGAAGAAGATAATGAAAATATTCTCTCTTCAATCTCTTCGAGTGTGACAACACCTGTAACAACATTCTGTTCATCAATCACGATTGCAGGTAGAGATGTAACATCATAATTCTGTATATGTAGGTCAATAGAAGAAAGATTAGTGTTTACTGCAAGAGGAATAAGCAGTATCTCTTCAGGATGCTCATTTTTTAGGTCACCAAGCATCCTGGAGTAGAACGTCTGCTGGGCGCGGGTCGTCACATCCTCAGACTCATACTCATATAAATAAACTACTGTATGGAAAGTAGAGTTGCACCCTTGCTTAAGCTTGATGCTTTCTGTCCAGAGCAGCATGCGCAGGAGATCATACCTCCGATGCAGGATGCCTAGAACATCCTGGAAGGTATTTGCAGAGTCATACTGCTCAAGCAGGCGTGCTTCTGCATAAATCTTATCCGCAAAGGCAAAAGTGCTCTCTTGTGCAATATCGCATTTAACAGAGAAATCACTGATTAGTCTATTTCTAAGCTGCTCATCAGCAAGTGATATCTCTGAGTCAAGTAGTTTCTCCTGCACTACATCAGCCCGATAACTCTCGAGGAAGAACCCTAACAGCACACCCATGCCGAATACAACAATCGTCAGGAGAAATGCCTGCCAGAATACATGCTTGTTCGCTACCATGAATAAGTTCCTCGTATCAATCTCGTCAATCCAGTAATCATAATAACAGGATACACTGAGAGGTACACAAGCATATAGAAGAGTATATTAAAAATGTTCCCTTTGGTGAATCTAGGCTGGTTCATAATGCCTAAACCCACAAGAGTAAATATACTGCCGGCAAGAAACAATGTAACACCAAAGAAATTTAGGATTGAAGGGCTGAACGTCAAATCCTGAAGCTGAAGCAATGTAGCATGTCCATATAGAGAATACTTTGTTGAAAGATATGTAATTAAGAACCTGCGTACAAGCAAGTACAAAAACACGCACAAGCCAATTAGCCCCAGAAAGAGTGATAGGCTGAAGAAAGGAATAATGAAGGCGCCAAGCATTCCTTTCTTGAAGACCATCGATCTATATTTGATAAGCGTTTGAGTGCCGCCAATATTCCAGCGTACACGCTGCCTGAACCATGATTTGAATCTAGAGGGAGTTGCCGAGTGTACGCGCGCAGCAAGGCACATACGGGCTACATAACCATGCGAGAGTAAACGCCATACAATCTCAATGTCCTGCGTCATGTTCTTCATATCAAACAATCCTACTTCAAGAAGCTGCTTCTTTCGATACAGTGCAAACGGTCCAGGAGTCACATATACTGCATCAACTAAGTCAAGCAGTTTTCTAGACCACGCTATAATAGCATATTCGATTGCCTGCAGCTTCTGGATAAAAGTATATGGCTCTTTGGACATAACAGTGCAGGTCACTGCAGCAGTTCGTGAATCATGCTGAAGAAAACCAATCATCTTTAATAGTGCATCTGGTTCAGGTGTTGAATCAGCATCAGCTACTGCAATATACGCATGCTTCGCAGCTTTAATGCCGATATTAGTCGGCTCTGCAGCGCCTCCTGAATTGCGCGTATTGACAATCAGATGCACATTCAGGTGTGTTCGTGCATAAGCACGTACAATAGCTGCAGAATCGTCAGTTGACCTATCATCCACAACAATAATCTCAAGCATCTCTCTGGGATAACGCATCGCGAGTAAAGCATCAAGCGCTTCAGCAATGTGCTTCCCTTCATTATAACACGGCATGATAATGCTGACTGGTTCAGGCTTTCCGTTAGGATATTCAAATATGCGATGCCTGTTAGGGATATAGAGGAAAAGGAGAAGGTTCAGCATATACAGTCCGATGAACATATAAGCAAAGAAAATGAACTCGATAAAATTCATGTTAACGATGCTCCGGAAGAGCCTCTCCTGTATGCAAGCTGAAATAATCATAAAATGACTCGCTCAGCGTCAATTCAGCAGTATGCCCTATTCTCTTTTTATGTATCAGCCCCATCTCGACAAAGCGCTTGATATGATCATATGCCTTGTTCCCGCGTATTTTAACGAGCACCGATTGTTTCATCGGCTGCTTGTAAGCAATAATCGCCAGAGTTTCTTGCTCAGCCTTGCTGAATTCAGCGCTGCCTGTTGCGAGTTTGTTGACCATCCAAGTATAGTCATGTGCAACATCCATTTTCCAAAGCTGATTCTGCTGCACCACACTGATACCTGACTGCGCATACTGATCTTTGAGATCCTCAAGTATCTTCTTCAAAAGTAGGGGGTTCACATCAGTCAATGCAACGAGCTCGTGAACACTCATATATTTTCCTGCGATGAACAAAGCAGCCTCGACCTTCCGCTTTGATTCAGTCTCAAGTTCCTCATCAAGCTCGTCAATCCCTTCTCTACGCATCTCCATAGGTCAAGTAACGCTCAGCCCTATTAAAACATTATGCAAAACAGCACTACCTTGTCTGGAGGATTAGATACCAGTATCTCTGCCGCTCTATTTAGCAAGACATAACCTGACAGAGATAGTCTTTACTTTAGCTAATGAAGAACCTATGGCAAGACCATAGGACATCAGACGAAGAAAAGAAGAATATCGTTATGTCAAGGAACTTGACATCAAGAAGTCAAGCCTATCAACAAGCCCTCGATAATCGCAGCGATTAGCAGGAGCGGTAGGACAATGCAGATAAATGCCTTCAAAGAACCAATAAACAAGTACTTTAAGCGCTCGCGAAGATTGCTGCCAAATGGAAATGAGCCGAGGCGCACTCCTAAGCCCAGAGCAATAAAGATTGCAGGCAGTTCAAAAATGCCGTGCGGCAGCAAGCGCCAGAAATCCGCAAAGCCGGTAACTGCATGCACTTTCCGCAGTACATATCCCAGAACTGCTCCATTGAGTGCTGCATTGAAGACAGGAGGGATACCGACTAAGATACCCAGTAGCATCCCGAAAAAAGCACTCTGGAGATTATTGAGAAAGATAAAGACAATAAGCTCCACTGTAGAAAGATCAGTCGTCTTATCAATCAATTTTTTAAGCATCTCGTCAAAGAAGCCAAGATATTCGGCAAGAAAGAATCCGGCAATAGCACTGCACACAAAAAGAGCAATGATTGCATAGATAAATGTTCTGGTCTCAAGAGTATAGCGTATCGCTTCTCTAAACCATCCTGCCTTCTGTTGTCTCTTCATTTGAAAAATCGCTGCAGAAGGAGAACCTTCTGAGGATACGTAAGCCTAAGCGCTATACCATAAACTGCGCCGGCAATAAGCCCGCCAAGATGCGCAGTATTGCCGATGGGCAGCGGCACAAAGAAACTAATAACTACCAAAGGGATAATCGCAACAAGAGGTGCAATCCACATGGGCATAGCGACAGGAACAGCAAATCTTCTAAAAGAAGCATGAGGTGAGAACAATGCAAAGATAGTGACAAACGCAAGAATATTCGCAAGTACAATGAAGAACGTCTGTAGGAAGCTGGGAACAAATGGATAGAGAAGGAACTGGCCGATAATCACAATCAAAGGTCCGACAACAAGATACACACGGTAGCGCGGCAGGAGAACCGCAAGCAGCCCAAGCAGCCCGAATAATGCTCCTGAAGCTCCTGCGGCCAGAGTGTCAGGAGTCCCTAATACTGAAGCTCCCCAAGACACATGAGTTCCCAGTGCGGCACCGCCAACGAAGAACAGCGCTCCGACAATTCCTGCAGCAAAATAAAGCAGGAGCAGCCGTTTTCCACCGATGATTTTCTCGCTCAGATTTCCTAGAAAGAATAAAGAGAACATGTTCACTAATAAATGAAATCCGCCTTGATGCATGAAAATGCTAGTAACAAGTGTCCAGAGCGACTTTCCTTCCAGGATAGATGCAGGATGAATCTCAATCATGCTCAAAAGTTCAGGCTTCAATGCAGCAAGTATGCTGAAGATAATAAACAGAATCACAGTAATCAGTATCAGCCAGTTTGTATATGATACCAATGAGAACAGGTAACGGATGAGTGAATTGCGTCTGGCCATTATCGCTTCTTACGTTTTTGAGAACCTTTTGTCTTTGTCTTCTTGAGAACAGATTTTTGCCGGGCTTTCTGGGCAAGCTTCTGCCTCGCTGCGCGTTCTTTCTTCCGCTTCCGCTCATCAGCCTTCATACGCCGGGTTCGAGCCTGATCTTCCTTATGGTTAATAATCTTTAGTTCATCGTTTACCTTTGAAAGAGCCTGCTCAAGCTTGGCAATCTCCCGCTCAAGCTCCTGAATTTCTGCACTCGTGTCTTTTACCTCTAAAACCTCTCCGCATTCTGGGCACGCATAAGTATGCAATAATGCTTGTTCCTCATTGAATTCGAGATGGCAATTTTTGCACAAATAAAATCTGCCCTGTTTTCTGCTCTGGAGCTGCGAGCGAAGAGAAGTAATGGTCTTGTCCATAGTATCTCTGAATTTAAGCAAGCTCTTTCCCGAATTAAGCGTCCAGAAGTAGGTATACCATCCGCCCTTCTTGTTGTCTTTCTTCCGCACAAAGCTTACGAGCCCTTCATCAGCCAGTTTGTAGAGAATATTTCTCGTCTGATTGATGGTCAAGTTCAGCTTCTTAGCTATCAGGAATTCATTGACATTTTTCTTTCCATAAAGCAGATCAACTATGCCTGATGCATTTGTGCCAGCAAAAGAGCTGATAATACTTTTAAGAAGAGTGACCTGCATAATGAGTTGTAAAGGTGTTCTCTTAAAAATGTTTCGTATAAGTGTTACTATCCTAAAATTAATATAAAGCTATATAAATTGATAGCTTGGAATATGCGTATGTTCTGGAATAAAAAGGGTGACAAGGCTTCACTTCCCGATCTTCCTCCGCTTAAAACAGGTTTTGCACAACCTCTCTCGATATCTGATGATGAAGATGATGGTATCATTGAGAAACACGACCTTCCCTCATTTCCAGATTCTCCTATAAAACAAGGATTCTCGCAGGCAGCTATCAAAGATGCTGTGACGACTCAAGAGATAGAGGAAGATTCAGCAGGAATGAATGAAGAAGATGAGTTCCAGTCAACAGCGCCTCCTCTTCCACTGCCGAGATTTAAGTCAGCACCTCTTGAAAGGTCTTTACCGCCTCCTCCTGAACCAGAGCCGGCAGTATTCAAAAAACCAATAAAGGGAGATGTTTTTGTAAAGATTGATAAGTTCCATGCAGCACGGCGTGCATTACAAGCAGCACAGGAAAAAGTTGATGAAATAGACCATCTGCTAAAGAAAATCAGGGAGACGAGAATGAGAGAAGAACAAGAGCTTACTGCGTGGGAGAAGGATATTACCTCCGTAAAGACCAGGGTTGAGGACGTTTCAAAGAATCTATTTGATAAGCTCACATGAGTTCTGAGTATGTCCGTTTTCTAGCAGATGAATCTCAGGCAATTCAAAAAGATGCGTTGACTGCTGAGCTTGAAACACTCACTTCTCTAAAGCACCTTCACGAGTACAAAAAGTTTAGACATGAGGGATTCAAACTTAAAATCTCTCTCAAGTCTAGGCTTGATGAGCTTGGAGAAAACCTTCAAGTTCTGGATAAAGTTCTCCCAATTTCTGAGGCAAAGATCAAGCACGAAGAGAAAGAGATAGTCATGCACAAAGAAGAAAAGTCCACAATTGAGGAAGAACTAGCTGAGATTCAGCGCAAGCTGGCTGCGCTGCGCTAGCACACCTGATAGCTGCTGAGACTAAACATTTATATAGTAAGTAAGGTATAACTTACTATGGTAGAAATAGAAACAGCGACAATAAGCTCCAAAGGGCAGATAGTAATCCCTTCAAGTATGAGAAAAGATTTGAAAGAAGGAGATAGATTTCTTATCATAAAAGATAAATCCAGCTTCTTGTTAAAAAAAGCTGATGACTTAGATGAAAAGTTTAAAGAAGACCTTGAATTCGCAAGAAGAACCGAAGAAGCATGGAAAGAGATAGAAGAGGGAAAATTCAAGAGGATGTCTAAAGAAGAATTTCTTAAAGAGATAAGAAGCTTAAAATGAGATGGTAAAAGAGATAATCAGAACAAATAGTTTCTTGAGGAAATTGGATAAATCCATACTGGAAAAAGTTGAGAAGTTAATAATAAAACTTCTCTATAGTCCTGAGACAGGCAAACCTATGAGGCATGATAGAAAAGGAACAAGAGAAGTTTATGTTCCACCCTTCAGAATGAGTTATAGATATGATAAACCTAGAGATATTTTAATTTTTCTTGACATTTACCACAAAGACAATCAATAATCCTTTCAGCAAACATTTTAATATCTCTCTTATCCCTTCTATACATGGCAATCACTTCCAGGCAGGAATTAATAAAGAGGTACATAGAGTTCTTCAAATCAAAAAAGCACAAGCACATCCCCTCCAGTTCTTTGATACCAGAAAACGACCCCACAGTTCTGTTCACAACAGCAGGCATGCATCCTCTTGTTCCGTATCTTTCAGGAGAGAAACATCCTCTAGGCTCTAGATTAGTCAATGTTCAAAAATGCATAAGAACACAAGACATAGATGAGGTGGGAGACTCCATTCATCATACTTTCTTTGAAATGCTCGGTAACTGGTCTCTCGGAGACTATTTCAAGAAAGAAGCAATCCAATTTTCATTCGAATTTCTAACTAAAGAACTCAAGCTTCCCTTAAATAAAATAGCAATTACCTGCTTTGGAGGAGATAAAAGAGTCCCTCAGCTTCCAGTAGATAAAGAATCTTCTGAAATATGGATAGATTTAGGAATACCAAAAGAACGTATTGCATTTCTTGAAGGAGGAGTATTTGAATCAAAGAAAAATTGGTGGGGTCCTGCAGGAGAAACTGGCCCTTGCGGCCCAGATACTGAAATGTTTTATTGGTCATCCAGCAAGCCAGCACCAAAAAAATTCAATCCGGAAGATGAAAACTGGGTTGAAATATGGAATGATGTTTTCATGCAGTATGAAAAGACAAAGGCAAATTCATACATCCAATTAAAGCAGAAAAATGTAGATACAGGAATGGGTGTAGAAAGAACATTAGCTGTATTAAATGGATTAGAAGATAACTATCTTACCAGCATCTTTCAGCCAGTAACAAAAGAGATAGAAAAGATATCTAATAAAAAATACGGCAAGAATAAAGAAGATACAAAGGCAATGAGAATCATAGCAGACCACGCAAGGGCATCTATCTTTATTTTAGGAGATGAAAGAGCAATAAAGCCCAGCAATATAGGCCAAGGCTATGTTCTAAGAAGATTAATAAGAAGAGCGGTCAGATACGGAAAGCTACTAGGAATAAAAGAAAGTTTCATGCACCATTTAATTCATCCAATCCTAGAAGTTTATCCAGACTATCAGGAATTGCACAGAAATCACAAATTTATAGAACAAGAATTAAAAAGTGAAGAAGAAAGATTCAACTCAACTCTAGAAAAAGGATTAAAAAAGTTCAAAGAATTAAGCAAGGAAAAATTAATATCGGGAAAAGATGCTTTCTTATTATTTCAATCATACGGCTTTCCAATTGAATTCACAGAAGAATTGGCAGATGAAGCAGGAATTAAAGTTGACTTGGAAGAATACAATGAAGAATTCAAAAGACATCAAGATTTGTCAAGAACTTCATCAGCAGGAATGTTCAAATCAGGCCTCGCAGACGACAGCGAAGCAACAAGAAAATTGCACACAGCTACTCACTTGCTAAATGAAGCTCTTAGAATAGTATTGAAAGATAAAGAGATAAAACAAAAAGGCTCAAACATCACTCCCGAGCGTTTAAGATTTGACTTCAACTTCCCAAGAAAACTTACTGAAGAAGAGATAAAAGAGATAGAAAGACTCATAAATAAAAAGATAAAAGATGGATTAGAAATAATAAGGGAAGAAATTCCATTAGAACAAGCAATCAGTTCAGGAGCACAGCATGAATTCAATGCAAGATATCCTGAACTAGTATCAGTCTACACAATCCAAGACAAGTCAGAAAAAGGGGGCTGGTTCAGCAAAGAATTCTGCACAGGCCCCCATGTCAATAACACATCAGAGCTTGGAAGCTTCAAAATAACAAAGGAAGAATCAGTCTCTGCAGGAATCAGAAGGATAAAAGCAGTTGTGGGATAAGATGAAGACAAAAGTGAAGCTCCAAGAGGGGTTTGTCTACGGCAGTGTGGAGCATCAGAAAAAAGACTATCGTTAGCTCATACAACTAAGATTTTATAGTCAGACATCAGGTGATTATCTTTGGGACACATCTTACTGTCACAAAAGAATTCTCGGCAAAGAGCGTTAAGAAGCTGTTCACCTGAGCAATATTTAAATACAATTCTGATGTATACATAGAATGAAACAAAGGGTCCAGCATGCAGTTTACTTTATCGGATGTAATGAGCTGGGAGAAGTAGATCTTAAAGCATTTGAGCCTCTAGTAAGACACACAAGACAGTGCAGCCAGGTAATTACTGATTATAGGGCTGCAGAAGAAGTTTCTCTTGATGCAGCAATAGTAGCTGCTTCTGGACAGCACGAACTGGCAGCCCGTTGCCAGGTAACTCAATTAAAGAATGAAGGAATACCTGTACTCTTTCTTGAACACATCACTTCTGGGGAAAGTAAAAAGGAGAAAACCGTGTATGGTGCACATGTCACATACAAAGAAGATGCACGTGCCTATCACGCAATCACTGAATTTATACGCTGCAGAATTACCAGAAAGAAAAGAGCTAAGCACTACTGAAAGAGAGATAGAGTAAAAGTCCTGCTGCGAGGGAGAGTGCATAAAATGCAAACCAGCGCAGATTCTTTCTTGAGTTTAATATTACCTTGAACATCCAGTGTATAACCAGCAATCCGACAAGGAAAGAGACAAGTGTTGCCCAAATCAGCTCAGACGGCAATTGTTGATTTCCAATAACCAGGATATTGGCACCGAAGATAATCGGAATCGCCATAAGAAAAGAGAAACGCGCAGCAGCTTTCTGCTCAAGGCCAAGTAGCATGCCAGTTGCCAAGGTGCTTCCTGAACGCGAGATGCCTGGAAGGATAGAAGCGGCTTGTGCAACGCCTACGAGAAGTGCATCGAATGGAGAGAGCATCTTCTTTCGCTTCTTAAAGTCCAGTGAGGCAATCAAGAGAAACGCGCCAGTCACTGCAAATCCCAGTGCTGCAACCAACAAACTGGAGAAGATGCCTTCAAAAAAATTAAAGAACGTATAACCGATAAGTGCTGCGGGAATGCTTGCAACAATCAAAAGCACACCTGTCTTTCCTTCTTGCGTGTCAAAACGAAAGCGTAAAACATCTCGTAGTATATCAACAATATCCTTGCCGAAATACACAAATACCGCCATTAAAGTTCCGAAATGCAGAGCCACCTCGAATAATAGTCCTCCTGAATAGCCCAGCAGATGCTCAAATAGGAGTAAATGCCCTGAACTTGAGATAGGCAGCCACTCAGTAATGCCCTGCACAACAGCCAAAATCAGCGCAGCAAGCAGATCATTCATCTGGCTCCTGACACATAACAGTTAATAAAGATAACGAAATCCATTAAAGTAGCGTCACCTGATTTTTTCAAAGCGAAAAATCAAATCTAACCACCTATTTTCTACCAACTCTAAATTCAGAATACACTTTATTAGCAGTCGAAACTAGGAAAGAATAAAAAAGAAAAGAAAAAGGCAGGAATTACAGGCGGCAATCCCAACACAGCAGCGGAAGCTGTATACGTCGTGCGCGTATGGCGCGCACTACTTCCTCGACCTGGACCTCGTCGCCATCACGGCTGAGGTCATAGCTCAAGTCAAAGATAGCTCCACACGAGCTGCATCGGGCAGGGAGGGCACAGGCTTGGCTTTCCATAGCAAAAATATGCTGTACAAGTATATATACTAAGTACGAAATACAATAGACTGATTCCTATGCCATAATTCTTTTATACTCATTCACTTAAAAAAGACAAAGCCGATTAATTGGAAGAAAGTTACGCCCTATTTAAAGCATGCTCCTCGAGAAACAGAGTGTCACTAAGAGAAGAGTTCACGCTCGACGGTAGGAAAAATACTTAAACTCTGGAGAAATACACGAGCATGGAAGAAGCTAAGAAAGAAGAAGAGCCTGCGCTGGTTCTTGAATCAGGAAGCTATGAGATCACCGGACCGTCCACTGGAGAGATACAAATGGATACCCTTATTTTAAAGAGCGGCTCCGGTGCAACTAGAATCTGGAAGCTCAAGTCCTTGGATAAGAAGCAGGCACTCTTCGAGATTGTAAAGTTCGGGTAAGTAAAATTAACCGCAATTCAAGTTCGCCGCTTAATACTAAATTCACAATATGCAGCGCCATTCTCCGTCAAAGTCTAAAACCTAATCGAAAGACTTAAATATGTGCTTACACATAATTAAGTATGACGAACATGACTTTATCAATACCAGAATCACTTTTTGAGAAAATGAAAGCAATGAAGGAAATGCGTTGGAGTGAGATAGCCAGGCAGGCATTTGAGAGCAAGATAAAAGAAGCCGATTTTGAGGAAAGCTTGTTAAAGAAAAGCAAAATAACTGCAAAAGATATTGAAGAGATAAGCAGTAAAATAAAGAGAGAGATTGCTAAGGACTTGGGGTAAAGTGAAAATAGTTATAGATGTTAATATTTTGATATCCGCTCTATTGAAAGACTCTAAAACAAGGAGTATTATAAAAAGTTCAGGCATGGATCTTTATTTTCCAGAGATTGCTTTTCATAAGATTAGCCGAGGAATTAATGAAAACAATTGATGAAGAGGATTACCCTTTTGTTGCAGCAGCTTTAAGTTTGGGTAATGATGGAGTAGTCTGGAGTGAAGACAAACATTTTGAAAAGCAGAATATAGTTAAAATTATAAAAACAACTGACTTAGAAAAATTTGTTTCTTAGTGAAGAACCCTATAGCAAGACCATAGAGCATCAGAAAGAAGAAACATTATTATGTCCCGCAACTGCTCATCTTTATCAGACACGCGATAATTATAATTGTTAGACTATCTTAGGTTTATATTGTAATCCTGCCTTGCTTTATCCCCAAGGCAAGACCTTGGGGTATTGGAAAACAATAAACAACCCGTCCGCAGCAAGCTGTGGGGTAAAACGATTAAAGTATATTCATCTCCTTAATTCTTTCTATTCAACATAAATTCCTGGCTTGCCCGGTCTGGCTTTCCCTGCTTTGCCGGTTGGGTCATGCTTTTTCGGGTCGTTGACTGCATATACTTCAACTGACATTCCGACTCTTTTCGTCAGTATCTTTGCAGAGTAAGTATCGTACTCATGAGGCAGTACATAAACATACACTTTTTCTGGATTCTTCCGCTGTTTCTCCTTAACTAATGCAAGCACGTGTAAAATGTCAGTTACGGTAGTATCAACTGCGTGTTCCGCCTGCTCAAGCTTCATGTCAATTTGCCCCTCATCATGCTCTGGCCAAGAGGCAAGACTGACAAATCCATTCTTGCCGAAAATGCTCCACACTTCTTCAGCAGTATGGGGACACACTGGTGCTATCAATCGCACCCATGAGTTGCCTATTAAATAATAGAATGCGTATAGTTCTTTCTTCTCCATAACCAATTTTGCATCTTTCACAAGTCGAAGCATATCAAAGATTGCCGCAGCAGTATATTCACGCAGCTTCATCTGAGATAATTTCTCTCCCGCATTCTTGAGAATGCTATTGAACCGAGAGATAAATAATGGTCTGACAGCTCCTTTCTTTCGCATCGTAGCAGCTTCCTGCAAGGTCGCATAAACTCGTTCAATCGTAGCTTTTGCATTCTGTGCCTCACTCTCTCTCCAGTCAAACGTACCTTCAATGTTTGTTGAGTTCGTCAAGTAGAATCTGAATACATCTGCACCGTATTTCTTCTTGATATCCAGCAAAGTGATGACATTTCCCTTGCTCTTGCTCATCTTGCTCCCCTCACTGACCACTAAGCCATGGAAGCTGATGGCCCTCGGCCAGTAATTCTCAGGAAAGATGCTGGCAAAGGCAAAAAGCATGAAGGAGAGATGATTTGGCAAGTGCAGCGTGAAGGTATGTCTCTGGTCAACTGGCATCCAATACTCGAAACTCTTTCGTAACTCGAGAAGCACCGGTTCCTTGATCTTCGTCTTCTTGGCAACTTCCTTCATTGCACCCTTCCCTGCATAAACATAATCAAAAAAAACAGTGCTCAGCTGCTCACGTTTCAGCTTATTTTTTCTAATCAAATGATTGATTGTGTAAAGAGTCATATACAGAGTAGAATCTGAGAGCGACTCAATAATCCAATTTGTATCAAAGGGAAACGGTGTCCCCAGACCGCGCTTCCTGGCGCAAGGCCTCTTGTCAAGCCATGCAAACGTATCAATGAACTGCGCACGGGTACGTTCAGGCAGCAGTTTTGTTTTCTGCAGGCACTCAGCTGCTTTCTCTTTCCATCCTGGTGCATTGAAATCAATGAACCATTGGTTATCAAGCAAGGCAACAATAATCTTTCCGCCGCTTCGTGAGACTGCCTTTCTGCTAGGCTCATACATAATTGCTGCTTCATGCTTTGCTAACATAATGTGCTTCATCTTCTCCTTAGCTTCTTTGACCAGCATGCCTTCATATGCCTCACAGTTTTCATTCAGCGTTCCTGCATGATATCCTTCTTTATACACTTCCTGCGTCAGTTTCTCAAGCCGAGGATCGTCTTGTGTAATAACCTGTGTTGTTTCTACAACTTTGACTGCCGCTTTATCGCCATACTTTGCAGTGGTGATGATAGGTATCACCTCAATCTCCTCTATATCTTCAATCTGAGACAGGGTGAATCCTATCTTCTTTTTCTGTTCAGCAGAAAGCCGTTGCAGCTCACGTAAAGCTACATAATCATACGGTGCGTCGCTCGGCACAGAAGTTACAATGCCTGTTCCAACATCAGCATCAACGAACCTTGAAGGCAGGATCATGAGCTCTCGATGAATCATTGGTGCAAGCGCTTTCTTTCCCAGCAAGGATTCTTTCAAGTAACCTATTTTCTTGATGTCGCTTCGCTGGTAACGCAGTTTCTCATATCCTTCCTCACTCATAATCCATATCTCCTCGCCTACTTCTGCCTCGATATAACTCACTTCTGGATTAATCCACAGGTTCGTCTGTCCAAAAACAGTTTCCGGCCTCAAAGTAGCAGCTACTAAAAATTTCTTCCCGAATGAGAACTTAAGCAAGGTAAATTCTATCTTTTCCACAGGCTCAGAGTCAGCATCTTGAATGTCATCTTCTCCCATAGCACTCTCATCATCAGGACAATACAGCACCGGATATCTCTCCTTAATCAAGTAGCCTTTTTTCCTATACTGCTCAAACTGCCAGCTCACCATCTGTTGATGTTCCATATCTCCTGAGGTAAATTGCCTCCTCCAGTCAACGCTCAATCCGAGCTGCTTGTATTCTTCCATCATACGCGGAATAAAGAAATCGACAATCTTCTGTGGGTTTGCAAATGACTTGACGATTTTCTTGACTTTATCTTTACTCGTCACATACGCACCAACATATTCTTCATACAAATTGATCTTTTCTGTATCGCCTGCCTTGATGGCTGCAGAGATGCCAAGCACAGGAGTTCCAGTAATATGAAATGCCATCGGATAGAGCACATTATAACCTTTCATACGGAGGTATCTGCAGAAAATATCGCTCTCGCTTACTGCTCGTCCATGACCTACATGTAGGCTTCCAGAAATGTAGGGATAGGGAGTCGTGAAGAAGAACTTCTTCTTGCCATCAGGTTCAGCTTCGAATATTCTAGTCTTCTCCCACCTCTGTTGCCACTTCTTCTCTATCTTTGAGAAGTCAAGTTCGTTTCCCATCCACTCTTCTGTAGAATCAATCTTAAAAGTCTTTCCACATGCGGAAAAGCCGGACAAGCGCCTCTGTAATAGGTCTCAATTCAACTTGTTCTTCTTGCTCGTTCTGTTCGAGAACATATTTGCCTGTCGTCTTTGAGATATATAATGGCCTCAAAGGGAAATAAGGATCCATTGTACCTTTCGGTGTATTCGTCAGAAAACATGGACGAACTGCTTCTTCGTAGAATCCATTTCTTTCAGGAACAGGAGTAAGGAGATACAAGCAAGTTCTCCACTCTGCATCTACCTTGCCGCCATAGGACGAAGCCAGATTCTGATAATACTGCAGCATTTTCTCAGCAATTTCTTTAACAGATAATGATTTCTCGGAGATTTCTTGAAGAGCATTTCTCTTTACCATGACTGGATCAATTTCTGCACCTGCAATGAAAAAGCCGGAATCATCAGTAAGTATGGGTAGTGGAGTGAGTGCTGACAAAATGCGGGCTTTCTTCATTGCATTTTCTCTAAGCGTCTTTCCATCTTCTTCAACATCAAACTTCTGTATGCCAATATCCTGGGGAGTGAGGAGCACGAACGGAGCACCTGCCGAAGAGATAAGCATTTGCATGCGTTTCAATTTCGCCTGATTATTGGAAGCAAAAACCACTTCATGCATCACGCTCGCAGCGCGTGTGGTAATGAAGAACCCAGCCGCAGCAAGCTGCGGGGTAAACCCCAGTAAGGAATTTAAACCTTGTGTTAGAATCCATGAGTAAGGGATTTTAGAAGACCCTTTTTACGAAGCTGGTTTGCCTGTGATGCATGATACTTGAAGATGACATCGCCCTTGGAATCATCATCTGGCCAAGGCATCACAAGCACTATATCGTTCGGTCGAAGCCATAATTGTTTCTTGTACTTGCCAGGTACCCTGCAGTTTCTGCTCTTCCCATCAGTAGTTTTGATTTCCATCCGGTTTCCTCCGTATCGCTGTACAATAATGCCAATCAGTTCGCCTTGGCGTGGCAAACGTACTCTAATGGGCTCCGACTGATCAGGAACCTGTAAAGTCTGTTCTTGAACCACTTCTTCAAAATCACCATAGTCGACCATCTATCTATGCACAAAAGAGTATTTTTAAACCTATAGCTAAGATGACTTGAGTTCGAGGTATAGGTGTTTAAGGAAGAGAACACCTATGGGAAGCGTTATCGAGCTCATAACAGTTTTAACAATAACACCTAATATGCTATTGACAATAAATAAGCTTATAGAAATACCAGTTCCCTGAAGATTCGCCAAGAGGATAGGGATGCCAGTAGGAAGCATGAGGAGTGAACCTGCCAAGGAGATTCCTCCAAGAATTAGAAAGAAGACAATAATGCAGCCAAATGTGCGCCACCATCGTCCGCGCACCAATTGAAAGCTAGTACTGAGCGAAGCAAATATGCTTGTCTGCTCAGTAAAGAAAATATATGCTGCAGCACTCCAGAATACTGTAAAGATTATGCCTGGGATAATGAGCAAAAGATAGAGAAGAGTCAAGAAGATACCGGTAACAATACAGAAACCGAGAAATCTCCAGAATGTTGTACGCCCGAAGCGGGCAAGAGAATTGTATGCTTTCTTGTCTGTACTGACGCTCGCGCTAATTAGTGCACTATAAATGAATAATATGAACATAATTAAGACAATTCCTAATATGCTCATGCTCACAAAATATAGTGGACTCACATTGAAGAGATTTACAACCTCGTTTGGATTAGGATTAAGGAGAGTCTCGCGTAGAGAAGGATCGCTAAGCGTCCAGATATTTGTAACTAATGTAATAATAAGAAAAGGTATACCGAAGAAGATAAGAATAAATAAGAAAAAGCGTCGAAAATTAGCTCGATACTCATCCCAGCTTCGCTGGAGAATATGCTCTAACATATTTCTTCATGCTCAATATGCTATTTAAAGCTATAGTTTATATACCTTCAAAACAAAAAAAGGAGAATGAAAAAGGCACGGCAGTCCAAATCACAGGTAGTTTCTCAAGGCCTCGCAATTGCAGCGCTTATTCTGAATATCCTAATTCTTCCTGGCTTGGGAACCTTGATTGCAGGCAGAATTAAAACCGGAGTGATACAGCTCGTCATTGCACTAATCTCCATTCCTCTAATGTTCCTCATTATCGGAATCCCTATATTCCTTATTGTCTGGATCTGGGGAATAGTCACTGCAGTAAACTTGATTAAGGAAGCGAAGTAGCAGACAACTCTTAAATACCTCACTTTCCTCATAGAATAATGATTCACGCTTATCTCTCCGGAGACCATATCAACTCAAACGCGAGTGCTGCATTCTCCCTATATGATAAATCTCTCTTTGGTGAGAAGCGTGGGCAGGTTATTGAATATGCTCCTATAGAAACACTCTATCTAGTACGGGAAGGGTTGATGAGGGTCTTATCAGGCAGCAAGGAGCTCTCCTATGATGCTTTATTGCTAAAGTTGAAGAGAAAAGATGCGCGTCTTGGCATGAAATCAGAGGTATTCCATCAGCTAAGAAAGAAAGGATACATAGTGAAAACAGCGCTGAAGTTCGGGGCAGATTTCCGTATCTATGATAAGGGAGTCAGGCCAGGAAAAGAACATGCTCGCTGGTTGCTTACCTGCTTCAAGGCACATGACAAAGTAAACTGGCATGACCTTGCTGCGAAATTGCGTGTAGCACATTCTACAAAGAAGAAACTAGTGCTTGCCATAATTGATGAAGAATCATCAGTCTCATACTACGAATCCGGCTGGCTCAAGCTCTAGTAACACCTTCCCAGTAATACGGGAATGTTTATAACATTCCTCCTTTTTCTAAATGCATGCCCCTAGATACATATACACTTCAGCGCACAAAGGATCAGATACTCTCATTCATCAGATCCCGTGGACCAAGTCTGCCAGTGCATATCGCCAGGGATGCGAAACTTGAACCTCTCTTTGCTTCTGCATTCCTCTCAGAACTCTATCGAGAACAGAAATTACTGATGTCGCACCTGAAAGTAGGTAGTTCTTCGCTCTATCTCATTCCAGGACAAGAAGCGATGCTTGAGAATTTTATCCAGTTCCTAAATCAGAAAGAACAGGAAGCATTCCATGGGTTGAGAAAAGAAAAGATAATTTTGGATGAGCAGCTGCAGCCTGCAATCAGGGTGGCGATGCGGGCTATCAAAGACTTCGCTATCCCAATTCAGGTAATCTTGAACAACACCCAGAAATTATTCTGGAAATACGCATTCATGCCTGATACAGAGGTTCCTGAGCTGCTGAGAAAGCACACATCCTCCAATTCACAAGCACTTGTAAGTATACCGGCGATTGAAGTAAATAAGGAAGTTGAAAAGACGGAACCTGCGCCTTTGATGCATCTGCAAGAAAGCAAGATAGAAGAACCCCTGCAAACTGAGAAACCAAAGAAGAAAACAAGGAGAACAAAACAAGAAGACTTGGTCTTCACTACAAGCCTTCGCGAATATCTCTCAGCAAAAGACATTGAGATTCTCCAAGTGATTGAAGAGAAGAAAAAGGAATTGTATGCAAAAATTAGGATTAACGACCTATTCGGCAAGCAGGAATACTATCTTATCGCCAAGGACAGGAAGAAAGTAAAAGAAGAGGACCTAACCCTTGTATTGCACAAGGCTCAGCAGGAACGCATGCTTGCCCTTTTCATGGCACCAGGAGAATTAGATAAAAAAGCCATTGAATTCATCAAAGATTACAGGAATTTAGTCAAGTTTGAAAGGTTGAAATTTTAGTCTCTATCACAACTAACTTTAAATACCAGTTTTGAGGAGGAAAAGAGATGTCAAAAAGAACAGTTTACTTTGGACCGCCAGCAGGCAGGTATGAATCTGCTTCCTTTCCTGCATTTGTGCAACAGATCTCCGAGAAATTGGCAGACCAGGGCAGATGCAATGAAGAACACCATGGTCCGCACAGCATCACCTATCATTTCCCAGACGCAGGGTTGGGCATCACTTATGCACGGATCAATGAACATCGCTGCATAGTTGACATAATGGGCTCGTCGTCACTTCTCGAAGAGATGACTTCATTCATTTTCGCAGAAGATAACAAACCTGCTCAAAAAGCTTAAATACCCTCTTCCTCAACCTTCTTAAGATGGGACGCATAAAATCACTAATGGTCAAAAGAGCAGCTCGTCAGCTGCTGGTGCAGAAGCCAGAGCAGTTCACTGAGAGCTTCACGTACAACAAACAGGTGCTGGGAAGGAACATGCCGAGCATTCCTATTCGGAATAAAATAGCGGGATATATAGCCCGTCTTGTCAAGATGCGCAGAATCGAGAAGGAAAAACCAGCTCCAGCGCCTGTTGTAGAAGTACAGGAAGCAATATAATCATCTTTTCTTGAGAATATTATCAATCTTACGCTCAATGCGCACCATATCTTTCTTTATCTCGTAAACTTCCTGCATTCTCTTTCGGTTATAGTAGAAAGAGATTGACTGAAATATAATCCATACTATTATTATTGCACCAACAGCCTGAAGCCATAGTGCTATCTCTCCAAGACTGCCTAAAACTCCTGGAAGATCTGCCGCCTCTTCAGAGATATTAACCGCCATATATCACATAAGAGAAAACTCCTTATAATCTTTTCCAACAGCCTTAAAAACCCTCCTGGGTTTTCAGATTCGGCGGTATAGCTCAGTGGTAGAGCACTGCTCTCATAAGGCAGGGGTCCCGAGTTCAATTCTCGGTACCGCCATCATCTTTTCCACTCAATCTTCTCGCCCTTCTTCAGATGCTTATCGAGAGTCTCCAATTCTTCATAAATCCCTTCAATCAAGGCGTACTGTTTGGCTTCTTCTAAGTCAACCCATTTATAATCACTCAGAGCCGTGCACAACTGCACTACATCACTTTGAACCTCGGCATACAGGCTTACAATTAAACAAGGAATGCCATCGCTTCGTATATAGACTAAGCTTGTAACATAGCCGAGTGCATCTACTGCAAGACCTGTCTCTTCCAGCACTTCTCGTCTAGCAACATCCTCAAGTACATGGTACCAATGTTCACTTGTATCCTTCTTCCTCAATGCATAATCAAGTACCTTTACCTTCCCTCCAGGCACTGTCCACTTCCCTGGAAACGCCTTCTCCCATTCCGCTCGCTTGGCTATAAGATATCTCCCTTCTTTAACAGGAATAACCGTAACAACGATATAATGCGCTTGATCCCTGTCATAAGTCATGAATTCCCTAGTATGAAAACCTATTTAAAGAAGAGCTCAAGAAAATTGACTAATGAAAGACGAAATAGTATCCTTGTTTGCTTATGACAAAAGTCTCAGCTTTACTGAGATAAAGAATAAGATTGGAGAGCGCTCAAGCCATGTTGCCTACTGGCTGAAAAAGTTGCTGCAAGAGAAGATTATACGAAAAAGCGAATTAGTATATCAGTTGACAGAAGAATCAGAGCACAATATACCCTATCTTTCGCGTTCAAGATCAGCCCTTCCCGTAGTGCTTGTCCATCTGGGAGATGCACAAAAAGCCTTCTTAAGTAAGAGGAAGAAGAGGCCATATAAAGGATTGCTCGGTCTGCCTGGAGGAAGAGTGCTAGTAGGAGAATCAATCGAGCAGGCAGCAGTAAGAATAATGAAGAGCAAGCACGGAATTAGTATCGCTAATCCTCGTATCGAAGGTATTGCACTCGAGCACATGCTCCGAGATACTCCGCTCCATACATTTGTGCTCTTTCTTGTCAAGGCACAGACAAAAGATATCATACCCTATACTGCGCTGAAGAATACTCGCCGAATAATAAAAAGCGATTATGCATTATTGAAAGACAAGAGACAGAGAATCCGCATGCCGATGCTCAACTCAGTCTATGCATAAATAAGATGTAACCACTTAAAAAGTACAATGATAAAAAAGCTTAAATAAGTCTGCATGTTCTAATGATGTGGCACGCACACTCTTACTGACAAAGATACGAGAAGCTGCAGAACGAGTTAAAGCTAGGAGAAGAATATACCTGCAGAAAGATGTTGCAAAAGAAGCAGGATGTTCACTCTCATCGGTATGCGCAGCACTGAACAGCGGGATGCTTTCGCTTAAATCAGTTAATGAGCAAAGAAGAGAATACCTAGCACATATGCTGAAAAAAGGAGCTCCCCTCTATGAGATTGCATTGAGGGGAGGCCTAGGACTCAATACACTCTATCAATATCTATACACTGAAGAGGTGAATATCCTTGCACTTCAAATGCCTTTTAGAGATTCAGAAGAAGTCTCTGCACTGATTAAAAGACTCGTACAGGAAGGAAATGAGGAAGTCAGTCGGCTTGCAGAATATGTGTTGAAAGGTTTAACCTCTCAGCAGATGGGTGATGAAACAGGTGAAACACGTGAAAGCGCCAGGAGAAAGATATGTGCCTTAGGATTGCATACCATTTGGAGAGAGCAGGAAAAGAGAACATCTAAAAAACTACGTCTTCGAGAAGAGCGGACAGAGATAGCAAGTCTGCTCGAAAAGAGAGTTAAGTATTTGCTTGCTGATCCTGCGCTCTCTTGGGCTGAGCGGACCGCCTACGAATATAATCTTAAGTCGCAGCTTGGACTTTCAGTACGGGCAATTGCTCATGAAAAACTCGTCAGATTCTTCTCGCTCTATGAAGAGGCACGGAAAAAAGGAATAGAGATAACATTGGAATATGCTGCTAAAGAAGCCGGTTTCGCAAGAGGCGCACCAGAAGCAGGCCGGATTTTAGCACGAATGAATCTTCCCGCATTTCATCCTTACCGGCTATTCCCTGAAAAAGTGCAGGCATTGAAGAAAACAGTAAAATTGGGCTTCCTCAGCTTAAGAGATATAGCTTATCTTTCTGGAATAAACACAGGTACATTAGGAGAGCATCAGATAAGAACAACTGCTAAAGGGAAGAAACGTCTGCATACAAAGGGCACTGGAAAGAGTAGAACAGAATTAACATATAGGAAAGCAAGCCGAATCTACCAAGCCATAGACTTAGGATTTTCAAGAGAAGAGACAGCGTTTGTATGCGATACAACTCAGGACATAGTCTCCTATGCACTCAACCATAAGAGAGAGATCGCTCCGCAAATCATCAAAGCTCTCCAAGTAATCTATCCTGTTATCAAGGTAACAAAACCCTACAGCACATTCGATGCATCAGCGAACAAGTATAAAGTTACTGCAGAGTAATCTTCTTCAACACATCCTCAGCTTCCCCCTTTGCATAGGTCTTTGTCGGCCAGAAGTTAGCCATGCCATCCTCCTTGTATCGAGGAACGAGGTGTACATGCACGTGAGGCACATCTAATCCGATAATGGAAACAGCAACGAAGTCTGCCTGTAATCTTTCCTTGAGATGCACCTGCAGTTTTTTGACCACAGAAAAGATTTTGGGGACAACAGCATCAGGAGTCTCACTTAAGCTGGAATAATGCTGCTTCGGAATGACTAGTGTGTGTCCTGGATTGACGGGATTTAAATCCAGAAAAGCACATATCTGTTCATCTTCATACAAAATATAAGCTGAAACCTCGTGCTGTGCAATTTTACAGAAGATGCACTCCATCAATTCAGATAAACAGCGAACTATAAAAGCTTTCCTTCAAGAGCTGCCGGTTAACCTGCTCTCGTGAGAAACTAGTAGCGAAGAGCCGATGAAGGAATGAAGGACGTTCATTCATGCCAGTAAGTGCTGCATTCAATGACTTGATTTCACGGGCAAACCTGCTGTTTCCTTTATACACTGCAGCAGGTATCCGTGTAAAGACTGCCCTGCCATGAATTTTGCTATCAGGAAGCTTGGCAACAACGGGAATGCCTGTCGCATGCTCTATAGTCTCTATCTCAAGTTCATAATGAGGATCCCGTACCTTATTCACCACAATACCTGCAATTGGTCTGCCGCGCTGTCGTGCGAGATGCGCTGCACGAACTGAACACTGTAGGGTCGGTTCATCAGGAGTCGACACAACAAGCAGAGCATCTGATGCCAGGATTGTGGCAAGCATTTCATCATTAAGATTCGGAGACGAGTCAAGAACAATGTAATCATAATGGCTCTTTATTTTAGCGAGTTTATCCTTCAGCTTTAGAGGATTAATGTCATACAGATAAAAACCGTTGCCGGGCATTACATCAACTCCATACCTGCTGTAAATCGCGGATAATACGTGCGCTTTTCCTGCGAGCACATCATGTATCGTGCGCTTCGGATCAGTTACATCCATATGGACACCCAGAGTCGGGGATGAAAAGTTAGCATCAACCAGCAGAACTTTCTTGCCATAGGTATTTGCAAGGTCAGTTGCGAGCGAAGACGCTACCGTTGTCTTGCCCACTCCTCCTTTTATTGAAACAATGCCGAGCGTCCTGCTCATAAGTCCCTCTCAATGTAAAACAGCATAATTCAGTTTAAAACCTTTTCTACAATCAGAAGAGATAACGAGTTATCCATAAATGGACCCAGTGAGAATCGAACTCACACCGCTCGACTGCCAGCCGAGCATTCTACCACTGAACTATGGGCCCTTAGATAATTAGAAAAAAAGCAAGTTATAAATCTATTCCAACAGTATCAAAGCAGCCATAACCCCAATTCCAATAATAAAAGCAAGAAGCTGAAGCAAAGTTGCCCTTATATGATGAGAATGCTTATGCAATTCAGGTATTAAGTCACTTCCTGCGATGTATAGAAATCCTCCAATGGCTAAGGGAATTAAATAACTAATCAAGCCTTCAACAGAACTTCCAAGCCATAAAGTAATAACTGCTCCAAGTATTGCAAACAAAGCAGAAGCGAAATTCATTAACAATGCTTTTCTTTTAGAAAATCCTGCGTGTAATAAGACTCCAAAGTCTCCAATTTCTTGTGGTATCTCATGCAAAGCAACTGCAATAGTAGTTGCAATTCCTGCCGGAATACTAATTAAATAGCTTCCTGCGATAATGGCTCCGTCAATAAAGTTATGCAATCCGTCTCCAACTAGATTAGTATATGCAAAAGGATGAACATGTTTCTCACTTACAGGCATATGACAATGTTGCCAATGAATAAATTTCTCCAAGATAAAGAATATAACTATTCCGGCTAATATTGTGAGAGAAGTCTGTAAAGTGAAAGACTCTTCAACCAATTCAGGCAGTAAATGAATAAATACATCTCCAAACAAAGCTCCTGCTGAAAAACTGATTAAATAAATCAAAGCAGTTCTAAGTCTTTCATGCTTTATTCCTAAAGTAAAAGCTCCGACCAAGCTAATCAAACTGACAATTAAAACACTTAACAGAACATAAATCCATACCATCAATAAAGCAAAACACAACAATATTTAAAGCTTATTGATTTTGATTATCAATAAGATGAGAATAAGAAAAACCAAGCAAGAATTAGAAATAGAAAGAATTTACAATAAGATAAATTCAGTTTTTACAGCAGATGATTTATACAATAAGATAAAGCATGAAAAGATAGGGATAGCCACTATTTACCGCTTTTTGAAAGATAAATCTAAGAATCATGAATTGCACACTTATTTATGCAATAGAAAAACCCTCTATAGTAAAGAGCAAATAAATCACTGTCATTTTACCTGTGAAAATTGCCATAAAACAATCCACTTCCAGATAAAAGACATCACACAAATACAAAAATCAATTTCAAATCCCATCTGCCATATTCAAATAGATGCATATGGCTTATGTGAAAAATGTAAAAAGCTAAGCAACTAAACCTTTGTGCTTAATATTCCTAATAACAATAAAGTAAACCAACGCGCCTATCCATCCCCCAACAACAATAACAACCAGCCATATAATCTTCTCGGTCAAATTCTTGAAATTTCTCTTAGCACAATCAACAATCATCCATATCCAGAATGCAAATAACAGTATTCCTGCAATCATCATAATTCCAAATCCTGCTGCTAAGAAAGGAAATCCCCACCAACTATCGAAAAGCATGCCAATACTATCAATCTGAAATATTTAAACGTTACTTAACGCGCGTCTCAACGAGAGTTCCTGCTTTCTCGAAGGTCTTCTTTCCCTGAACCATGCTTCGTACTGCTGCAGAAAGCTCCTTAATAGGAACGCGAACTTGTTTTGTCGAGTCGCGGTCGCGGATAGTAGCACATTTGTCCTTTACTGAATCTTCGTCGATAGTGATGCAGTAAGGCGTGCCAATCTCATCCTGCCGTGCATATCTCCGTCCAATACTTCCTGAAACATCAAACAAGACTGAAAACTCAGCAAGCAGCTCCTGATACACTGCTCTTGCAAGCTCATATGCCTTCCCTTTGGAGACAAGGGGGAATACTGCTGCTTGATAAGGTGCAAGTCGCGGAGGCAATCTTAAGACAATATTCTCACGTTTTTTGTCATACGTATACGCCTGGCAGAGCAGGGCAAGGAATACTCTGTCCATGCCAAAAGTTGGCTCAATGACTCTCGGAACAACTCTCTCCTTGCTCTTCTCGTCAAAAATCTCAAACTTTTCCTTGCTCTCCTTAGCATGCTGGGTCAAGTCATACTGTCCGCGGTTTGCATTTCCTGCAAGCTCATTGCTTCCAAAAGAATATTCATAATCTAAATCAAAAGTCGCCGAGGAATAATGGCTCAATTCATCTTTCTTATGCTCTCTAATTTTAATCTTCTCGGCAATTCCTAAATGCTCAAACCATAATACTTGTTCAGCAAGCCAATACGCATGCCACTCATCCAATCGCTTCTCCTTGACCATCTGGCCAATAGTAGTGTTTTTCAATGCGTCTGTTCCTTTCTCTTGGCTCTCAGCATCCAGAAGACGAACCTTTACCTTAGTATGAGTATCATCAAGTAATGCACACTTCATCTCATGAGGATGAATAAAGAACTCAAATTCTCCTATGGTAAACTCTCTGCTTCTGAATAAAAAGTCTCTGGGAGCAATCTCATTCCGAAAGCACTTTCCAACTTGGAGAATGCCGAAAGGCAATTGCTTTCTCGAAGTCTCCTGTATCAGCTTAAAGTCCATGAACATCGCCTGCGCTGTTTCTCCGCGCAGGTAAGTATCTGATTGATTCAATGCTCCGACGCGTGTCTTGAACATTAAATTGAACTCGCCCAGGGATTCGTACTCTCCAGAACATTCGCACTTCACTTTGCCAAGCTCGCTCTTGTCAATCTTCGTTGACTTCTTGCACTTCTTGCAAACAACAGCCACATCGCTGAAGCTTGCTAAGTGCCCTGAAGCTTTCCAAGTGCGTGGATGGGAGATAATTGAGGCCTCAATGCCAGTCATATTCTCTTTCGAATGCACAAACCATCTCCAGAAATCCTGTTTCAGATTCTTGAATAATTCAGCTCCCAATGGCCCATAATCCCAGAAACCGGAAAAGCCGCCATAAATCTCGCTCGATTTGAATACAAATCCCTTCCGCTTGCAGAAAGTAGCCAATTCCTCAATGCTTAGTTCAACGCTCATGTATATATGTCTTAAAAAGTCTATTTAAAGTATTCTGCATAAGCTATCTAAACAATGAATAGGGGCTATATCAAGATTGAGTACTATAAAGAAGAACCCTAAAGCAAGACCATGGTGCATCAGAAGAAGAAACTTTATTATCTCCTGCAACTACTCATCTTTATCGGACACAAGATAATTATGTTGTAATCCTGCCTTGTTTCATCCCTGGTAAGACATTGAGGTATTAGAAAACAATAAAGATAGACGATAATATGGTCTTAGTACAATGCTACGACTATATGCATAACTTTAAAGTAATGGAAAATAAGATGCTAAAGATAAAAAGTACCGTTATTTAAGTCCGCCCATTCTGCAGACAGTTGTCCCGCAGGTAGGGCATTTTCCTTTTGCAATCTTAGTGCCTTTTGAAGTCAACGATTCAACTGGATTCTTGATGTCGACTTTCTTCTTGCACTTGACGCAGTATCCTTGTGTTGCCATGCTAACCTCCTTGGTGTACATTCTTGAACATCTATGCTTTTATAAACCTATAGGTCAGAATAGAAGGATGTGGCCTGATGAAGGAGTATGGTGGTCTGGTGGATTATTCAAACGTTATCTACGCTGGACGGAAGATCCAGCAACAGAAAAAAGAACATTACTTGAGCACTATTATGAAGCAGTTGAAATGAAGTATAGGGATCAGCCGGTAAAAACACCAGAAGACCATCATAGAGATGCAAAAGCGTGTTTTGCCTGGCTCGGGCAACGGCTTCAAGGAATATCATGCATCATCTCAGGAGCTGCAAGCATCAGCTGGCAAACACAGGATTTCACGCGCGCCCGTTCCAATACAGACCTCGCCATCAACGCCGACAAAAAAGTATTAGAAGCATTAGTCGACGCATTTGAGCCAGAAGGAGCATATCTGGTTGAGCGGAGCCTAAGTTGGAAGTTCAGGAGAAAGTCCGAAGACAAGTACCACGTCTATCGCCCTATCCCTCCTCTAAGAATAATGAAAGACCTGCATGCAAACATGAATCTTATGTTCGTGAAAGCTGATCGAACAGAGAGAGGTAGGAATTATTTTTTGGCAGAAAGTACTGCACGCAATCCAGTAAGAATATATCTACATCAGCAGTCAGGAAAAAGCATCGTAAGTATTGAAGAAAAGAAGGCATATCAGTTTACTGTTCCTGAAGAATATCTTAATCCAATCAAGATAGAAACTAGTATGGGGGGCACAATTCAGCTTATGCCTCTCCAGTATATGTATGCCAAGTTGAAAGCCATGCATCGCGCAGAGGAAGGTTTGCTTCACGAAAAACATTTGCACGATATTAATCTAATAAAGGCAGTAATTACACAAAATCAAGGTTTCTAGAGCAAAAATATAAAAGGGGATAGTTATACGTGTTTCAATGGGTGCAGATATACGGATGAATTGGGCATTGCAGATTGAGCCGCCAAGCTCGCTCGAGGAAAGAGCAGAATATGTTTTTGAGAAATCAGGAAACAGGATTTTTCCATTGGAAACTCCGATAGACCTGCTTAACATGCAGAGAGATGCCGTCGCAAAGATAAGAATCACTGAATTCACGAACAAGCCAGGAATCACAACTGGAAGGTATGAAGTGATTAAAATCTATCAAGATACAGAAAAGCAGGTCTTGACACAGTATTGGAGAGAAAACCAGTAGAATATCTAAATGAATCCTTATAAAAGTTGCTGTGGGAGAAGTCATTCTGTGAGCACATTAAATTCCTGAGAAGCGCACGCCAGGAATCGAACCTGGGTAAAGTCGGGCTGCAGCCGACCGCAGTACCACTGTGCCACGTGCGCACGTGGCAGGAAGCATAAGAGCCCTTTTAAAGATAGTGCCTATGCAAAAAGAGATTATCATCTTTGAAATATGTCTATAAGATATTCCCTCATAGTAAATACATACGCTCCCGACAGGATTTGAACCTGCGACCTACGGATTAGAAGTCCGTTGCTCTATCCAGGCTGAGCTACGGGAGCTCGGCTCTAGAATCAGAAAATACTATTTAAGCGTTGGCATCAGTAGCTCAAGAACACAACTTCTCCGTTGCTCATCTTCTCATAGAAGTCAAGGTAGGGCTTCTTCTCCCGTGCAGTATAGAAGAGCTGGTCAAGCCCTGTCCATGCAGTGAACCATCCGGCTGGCTCGAGGATAACCACAAGAAGATGATGAAAAAATGATTCAGGAGAGAAAGTAGCGATTGAAGTGGCGATGATAATAAAAGCCATTCCCAAAAGCGCCATAAAAATGCCGTTTCCAAGTGTCCTCCTATACTCGTGCAGTGCCTCAAGATAATGCTTCTTGAAATGTTCGCGCAGCCTGCGCCTTATGAGAACTTCATCATTATAGCTGCGTTTAGCAGCAGGCATCAGAAATCGTAGTTCAACCGCTCCAGAGGTTTTATCCCTGCTTGCTCTCCGGATCTCTTGCAGAAAGTCATCAGATAAAGCTCGTTGAAGATACTGTCTCGGATCAAAACTTGAGAATATATCATTATACGTTGCCAAGGTTAGGCTGATGGAAGAGACCTGCGCAACTTCATCTTTCGACAATGCCTCCTTATTCATATCTCTCTAAGACACAATCTATTTTTAAGGTTGTCTATAAACGCAGTGCAACAAGATTTTTCTCATGCAAAGAACGTATATGCTCATGCTGCATCCTGCGCCGGTAGACAAGCCGAATATAGTAAAACAAAACACCAAGAACAATTAAAAAGAAGGCAAAGGAGCCGGCAACGCGCATCGGTTCTGTCTTTATGGCATTGCCAGTTAGAGCAACATGATTATTCAACGCACGAAGCGCGACACTGCGTTCTTCTCCTTCTCGCGCCTCGAGCAGGAGCACTGCTCCAGAAGGGATTTCAGATGATAAAGGAATGCTCAGAAGATACAACTCCTGATTATCGGCCCCAAGCACCACAGATTCTATTCCTAAAGCATACTGTATCCCTTGCCCATCATACACTTCATAGATGATCTCCAGTTCATGAGAGGCTCCTGCTGTTTCCTGCAAGAGATACTCGACCCTCAAAGTTCGACCAAGCGTATATTCTTCAATTGAAAGGGAAAATGATTCTGAACTTCGAGCAGAAGAGAAATCTTGGTCAATGACTAAGCCTGCAAGGCTGAGAGGAAGAAACGCACCAAGAGCAATAAGAAAGATAATTACCAGAAACAGTAGTCCATATGAGCGAAGAACACGTCGGTGCAGCATAACTATTCATGGCAAAGAATCTTATAAATGTTGCCCAATACTAACCAAGTGCAAAAGTAACGCTTTCTAAGCAATCCAGAACGTATATAAAACCTCTCTTCTCTATCATTCCATGAAGCCCATCACGCTCACCTTTCTCGGCACCAGCAATGCAGTGCCTACTGAACTGAGAAATCATACTGCCATTCTTGCTTCGTTTGATGCTGAGGCAGTCTTAATCGACTGCGGGGAAGGCACACAGCGCCAGTTCAAGCAGGCAGGCATCAGCCCGCACAAGCTCACAAGAATACTCATCACTCACTGGCACGGCGATCACATTCTCGGTCTTCCAGGCCTCTTTCAAACCTTAGCTATGTCAGACTACCGGAAGACACTGCACCTCTATGGTCCTCATGGAACCAAATACTTCATTTCGCTCATCCAGCAACTCATGGGAAAGTTAAGAATTCAGCTGGAAGTTCACGAAGTTTCCCCAGGAAAAATCATAGACGAGCCAGAGTTCTTTATAGAAGCAGCTGCAATGCACCATGACACGCCAACCCTTGCCTATGCACTAATCATCAAAGATAAACGGCGTTTAAACAAACAGAAACTGAAGAAGCTAAAAATACCCAACTCTCCGATGATTAAAGAATTACAGAGAGGCAAAGATATTGTACTGAATGGCAGAAAGATCAGGGCATCTCAAGTATCTTACATTGAAAAAGGCAAGAAACTTGCCTGTATTCTAGATACTGGCATGAACGCTCATGCAGTCCAGCTCGCCAAAGAAGCAGACCTTCTTATTTGCGAATCTTCCTTCTCAGAAGAAGAAACAGAGAAAGCAAAGGAATACTTTCATTTGACTGCAGGCGATGCTGCAACTATTGCAAAAAAGGCAAAGGCAAAGGCATTGATCCTCACGCACATCTCACAGCGCTACGAGCATAACTTGAAGAAGATAGAAAATGAAGCCAGAAAGATATTCAAGAACACAAGAATTGCCAGGGACCTTGATGTTATTATTGTTTAACCAGCCAAGTTGAAATATATCTATTATACTTCTGTCTTACACTTTCAGGCATATTATTATAAGCTCCAATAACTTTTCTACAGTCTTTCTCTCCGCATTTGCAATTCATCTTCCAATTGCTATTTTCAGTCATTTCATAATCCCATAATATTTCCTCTCCTTTTTTTATTTCCCTCATTGCAGCAAGCTTAAACTTCCCTGTAAAACCTGAATTAGGATTGCAAGAATGATTTGCATATCTCCCAAATCCATTAGTATCTATCCATTTATGCTCTTCAAATTGGATTGCATGGTCTGCAATTTCTTTAGGCAAATCTAAACATTTTTCAGCAGTATAAATCTTGCCTCCCTCCCAATTAAATATTAATTCTCCTTTCTCAATATTTCTTTTTGCAAATACTCCCTTTCCATATTTTCCAGTTTTTCTAACTTCAACATCTATATTAAGTATCATAAAACTAATCTGCTTTTATTATTTAAAAACTTTAACAAGGCTCATGCTATCCAAAAACCCATATAAGTTGAACTTACAGGTAAATCAACAATAAAACCCCAATCACTTGTTCAAAGAAGTTGAAGCCGGTGAGATAAAGATAATAGTATCGCCCCTCAAAAAAGTAAGGCCGATGCTCTTCTTTACTTCTCCATTTTCCAGTTCTTTAGCATTGTCCAAGACGACATTGATGTGGATGTCAAATGCCATCAAGGTGCCCACAAACTGTTTATCACCTTTCAGCTGAACAAGGACCTCTTTTCCTTTTGATGCATTCAAAAGGTCAAGCGGTCGCTCAATTTTGCTAGCCATACTCGCACCCAGTCCAGAGTATATATAAATCTATCTACCGGCTAGACGTTGGATAAGCAGGTTGCTCTTCAATTTGCCTTCGTCTGAACGGTCTTTGAAAAAAAGTTTTACTGCCTCAAACTCTCGCTCGTAGCGTCTCATGCTCCTGTCAGAAATGAGAGAAGACCATTGTCTGACGGCATTATGAAATTCTAAGTCATCACCGCGCAGACGCTTATCAAAGAGTGCAGCGTCAATTGACTCTTTCAGTAAAACAGGATGTTTAAACAAATATTCAGCAATGCCTAAGCGTAGCCTGAAGATGGGTGTCTGGCATATCATATTCTGATATGGGTTGACACCAAGCTGGTGCCATGAGTCGACCATTGCAAGCAAGCTCAGATGTGAGTTGGGGCGTTGTGCACCTTCAGGCATTCCCAGAGAGAATTCTCCCATTGTTGCATCATCCAGCAGAATTAAAGGATTATCTTTCTTGCCGAAAACGTATTCTCCTGCATTGTATATCCGCTTCTCAAATACAGAGGCATCTTCCTGAATCATAAGCTTGAACAATTCCGATTCTGAACGAGCATACTGTTGGATTTGTTCCCAAGCAATAGGATTAAATAAAGCTAATCCTGCATAGACGTGTACTTTTCCGCTGAAGATACGCACAGTCATTAATGCTTTAATGTTATCGAGGCCTCCAGTATATGCCGTATTCTCCCAAGGGTAGAATCCGGCGTTCTTCCAGGCAGTGCCCATACTCTCGAAGGCAACATGTGTTGCTGCCTGTGTATCTGCAGTTATTCTATCATGTTCCTCGTATGAACTCAATTCAACAATACGCGATCTAAGTGTGCCAAACAAGTCGAGCGCCCTGGAATATGCCTCATCTGAACTCCGATGCCTAATGACTGCAAGGGTTTGTCCAGTAGGAGGTACACTTGGCGCATGGAGTGAATGACAAGTCACAATATGGACATCAGAAGGCAGATATTTCTCAAATGCTCTAATCTCTGGAGTCTTGACTGAAGTTTGCCCTCCAACAATCGCTCCTACGCGCGTTGCAGCTCCTGCCTGCGCAACTGCTTTTTCAATGTTCTCAGTCTCCACAGCATACATGATAAAATCGCTTCTTCGGGAGACCTCGCTTCCTGTATCAACAATCTCTATACCTGTGCCAGAAAGTTCCTCCTCGAGCTTGCTGCGATGCGCAGGAACGTCACATCCTCTGACATGATAACCTGCCTTAGCAAACGTCCTGGCATATAGTTTTCCCATGTCTCCCAAACCGATGATGCCTATGTTCATAGCGTGGCAATTAAATAACAAGTTATAAAGGTTTCCCCGTGGGGGTCACAAAACCCGAAGGGTTTTAACCTCGGCTTTTAAGCCGAGGCTTGTCTGTGGTTTTGTGGCTACCGGAGAAATCCGCAGTATGATGATAGTAGACTAAAGTCTGTGGATTTCTACAAGCATTAAAGATTCTCTTTAGGGCGGGAAAGATTTACTTGGCGCTTCAGTATATAAATGCTTAAAAGTATCTAAATTTTCTTTTATTGATGAGTTATGGTATTTGGTATAGAAGCAAATTAATAGGAAGCGTTCACTATCTCGTTTACAAAGAAGGAAAGCTTCCTGGAAGAGAACAGGACATATTTCTTCGTATGAATGACCTTTGTGCCTTAGAAACTCTCCTGAAATTATCTTCTCGAAGTAGTTTAAGGATTGGGGGAAATGACAAAGGTCATGAAATGAGATATGCTGAATTTAAAGAAGAAATCTTAGCAAAAGTTAGAGATATACATATAGAAAATAATTCTATCGGTGCAAGTGTTCATGGTTAGGCGCACACTATTGGGTGGGAGAAAACTTTTAATTTGGACACAGTCTGGGAACATATTGCAATACAATGAAGAACCAGAATAAGATATAATTATCCCATAATACTCTAAGCTCTGCGGGCATCAGTTAACAATGTCTTTATTACATTTTTAGATGTATTTGCCTCTGTGAGAATATCGCAGGTTATTGGAGCCAATAAAACAAAAACCTTTATATACCAACGTTTAGAGGTTGACTTATGAATCGTGGAAGAAAGATTTCCGGTGGAAAGTATCATAAACAGCGCAAAAGGCGCGCCCATGAACTGCGAGGTCAGGAAAGACACGTAGTATTGGGAGAGACAAAACAGAAGTTTCTAGGCACTCTGGGCGGCGCACAAAAGACAATTCTTCTGAAAGCAGAGACAGTAAATGTTCTCATTGAAGGAAAGGCAAAAAAGGCAAAGATCATCAACGTAATTGAAACTCCTCAAAATAGATTCTTTGCACGGCAGAATCGTCTGATAAAATCAGCCCTTATAGAGACCTCAATGGGGAAAGCCAGGATTACCAACCGCCCAAGCCAAGAAGGCCAGGTCAATGCAGTATTAGTTAAGGAGTAAAGAGCTTAGGGCGAGAGAAGGAGAACTCACTCCCTAATTCCTCGACAACCAACCGAAAGCTTTAAAAAGCTTCTTTCACACTGAGTACTTAAACTTTTCGGTAATAATATATGGTTTATGTAAAACGCTGTCCTGAATGTGGGAGTGTCAATCTCACTTATGATGATCACAAAGGTGAAATTATCTGCAACGAATGCGGGCTGATCGTCGAGGAGAAGATGGTCGATACAGGTCAGGATGTTGGTGGTCAATTCGATAAGACTGACAAGAAAGGCCGTGGTGGCGCTCCGATGTCTATGCAAAAATTCGACAAAGGCCTTGCAACAAATGTCGGTGAGATATCCGATATCTATCGTCTTGAAGCAGGACAGACCAGGAAATTCCTTAGATTGAAAAAATGGCAGGAACGCGTTTCGACCTCTATCGAGAGAAACTTAAGGCTGGCGATGGCAGAATTAAGAAGAGTTGCCTCTTTTCTTAGTCTTCCTTCAGTTGTCAGGGACGAGGCATCAAGAGTCTATAATTATGTATTACAGAGAGGATTAGTCAGAGGAAGATCGATGGAGTCAGTCATTGCAGCATGCATCTATGCAGCCTGCAGGTCATACAACATTCCCCGAACGCTCGATGAA
>JACPXY010000056.1 GCA_016196285.1 Candidatus Pacearchaeota archaeon
ATTATGTTACTACTTAAAAGTTAATTATCCTCTTTCATTAGAATATTTTATTAATAACCGAAGATTGAATTACTTATGCCTTTGGAAGAATGGAAGATTGAAAGATTAAATAATTCTCTTGAAGATTTATTGGGAGATTTTAGAAGAAATGTTATTTTTAACGAAAAAGAATCTGCTGTAAGGAAGATAAGAAAACTAACGCTTGGTTTTCTTGGCTTTTATCCAGAAATTATAAAATTGGTTCAAGATGCAGACATCGATTATTGTGCGAAAGTATGGAGAGCTGCTTACGAATTTCTTGAAGATTGTACTCAATGGGCTTCTCCATTAGCTGAAAAGTATTATGATTGTGTTGATGCGTACGAAGCTTTAAATGATGTAAAAGGCAGAGTTTATCTGCTTTGGCAAACACATACTGATTCAGAAGAAACTTAATACTCCAAGCCCTTTCTGGCTAATGTTCCTGAATCATACGGGTGCTTTATCTTTTTAATTTCTGTGACTAAATCTGCTAATTCAAAAATTCTTGGAAATGGAATGTGTGAGCCAGTTAATATGAGGTCTTTTTTCTTATCTCTTGATTTTAAAAAATCAATTACTTCATCTTCTTCTATTAGTTTTAATTGAATTGCGTACAGCAATTCATCTGCAATTATAATGTCGTACTCCTGTTCCATGCACTCTTTGAGATAGTCAAAAGCCTGCTTTACTGCAGCGATATGTTCGTTACTCGGCTTACCGATTACCCATGATCCTGTTCCGAAGCGCTTGAAGGAGAAGTTCGGAAATTTCTCTAATGCCTTTATCTCACCAGGATAATCTATCTCTATGTCTCCTGTGCCGTTTTTCATGAACTGCACTAGATGGACTTTATAGCCATTCCCGCATGCACGCAATGCTGTACCGAATGCGCTTGTTGACTTTCCTTTTCCATTCCCCCAGAATATTGAGAGCATGCCTAATCCTGATTTGTCCATGCTGTTCTATGGATAACGCGCTTAATAATATTTATATACTGAATACTCATATAGATATTAATTGGTATATTACTATGAATCCTCATAATAAGAAAAGAAGCATACTTGAATTAGCCAGAAAAGAGAAAGTAGTTACGACATCCGAGATTGCACGCTTCCTCAAGGTCAGCTGGAATACTGCTGAGAGTTACCTCAAAGACTTGGTAATTGAAGGCAAGATGATACAAAAGAAGAAAGAGGGAGTTAATTTATGGCTTATAAAATGATAAGAATGAGAGATAAAAATGGGCAGGCGGCGCTGTGGGTGATTGTTGCACTGGCTTTTGTGGTTCTTATTGGTCTGCTTATGTTCATCCGGCAGAAGCCTGGGCCGATAACACTTGAAGAGAATTATAATCCTCAAGCATTTATTGACCGATGTGTGAGAGATGCTGTGCAGGAAGAAGTTGATGTCTTGCTTCCGCGAGGAGGATTTAGAGAGCCGAAGAGCTCGCTCGCATACAAGAATGTCTCGATAACTTACTTGTGCATGAATACTGGATATTTCGCTCCCTGCATCAACCAGCATCCGCTCTATATAGAGGAAGTGAAGCAGGAGCTGTATACGAATACGTATGAGAAGATTGACTCATGCTTCACTGAACTTGAAACTGCATTAGAACAGCGCAATCAAGAGGTTTCCTTTGGAGAACTAGGTGTCTCCTTTGACCTTGCGCCGCAGCGCATTCTCGTTTCTCTTGAAAGAGATATGCAGATTCAGGGCCGTGAAGGCAGTGAAACGCTCTCGACTTTTCAGATTTTGATACAGAGTCCCTTTTACGACCTTGCGAGCGTCGCTGTAGAGATAGCTAGCCAGGAAGCTTCATACTGCTATTTTGAATACGCCGGATATTCCCTACTGCATCCTGAGACTGAGATTCGGAAGACCACGCTTTCTGACAGCACCAAGCTCTATTTTATACGTGATGTTTACTCACAAAAAGAATTGACAATTGCGGTACGGGGATGCGCGATACCGCCCGGAGTTTAATATGAAACAAAGCATTAAATCTTTTCTTGTGTGCATACAAATCCTTCTCTTGATTACCTTTAGCATCTCATCATCTTACCTTCTCAAGGAAAGCTCTGGAAGTATCGAAGGTGCAGAGAAAAGACAAAATTCTCTTGATGGCGCGCAGCTTCTTGCTCTGCTTGGCAAACTTCTCTTCGGGAAGAATGGATTTGTGAATGCGCTTGAGACGAGTGACTTAAGTGCCGGATCCTGGACATGCCTTGAGAGCAAATCTGGAGAAGTATGCCAAGAGTTTGTTGCGAGCGAATGTAATTCACTCTGTACATCTGACTGTGTCCCCTCGACGAGAAATAACGTGGCTCAGTGCAAAGTAGGCACGTGCTATGATTCTCGAGAAGGCACGTGTCAAACTGGTTCTCCTCAAGCCCTGTGCACTGGTAATAATGGAACATGGTTTGATGATCCGTATGGCAATGTGGCTGAATGCAGACGAGGATGCTGCCTTATCGGACAGCAAGCATCATTCATCACTGAACAGCAATGCACTCGCCAGGCATCTTTATTGGGAACAAGCAAGCTCTTCAAGCCAGAGGTCGCAAATGAAGTGGCGTGTCTCGCGCTCGGGCAATCGCGCGAGGAAGGTGCGTGTGTTTATGGTACTGACACTACTGGTAAGAACTTGTGCAGGTTCACCACGAAAGAAGTGTGTATCCAGACTATCAAAGGTGCATTTCACTCCGGGTTCTTATGCTCGCATCCACAGTTGAATACTGCATGTGGAGCGCAGAAATCAACCGGGTGCGTTTCAGGGAAAGACGAAGTATATTGGTTTGATTCATGCGGCAACCGCGAGAATATCTATGATGCGCAGAAACCGAGGAGTTGGAATAATGGAAGAATCCTGATGAAAGAGCAGAGCTGCGCGCTCGGTTCTGGAAACAATTATCTTGCTAATGCCCGGGTGTGCGGAAACTGCAATGCCCTCGAGAGCAGTATTTGCAAGAAAGCAAATTCCGGAGAAGCCGCGATAGGAGACTTTGTATGCAAGGACTTAAGTTGTGTTGATGAGTGGGGGAACACGAGAAAGCATGGCGAATCATGGTGCAGATATCAAGGATCGACAGGTCTTGAAGGAAACAGAGCAACAGATACTGTCGGCAGCAGGCATTTCAGACAGACATGCCTGCGAGGCGATATTGCAGATGATGCGTGTGCTGATTTCAGAAATGAAGTATGTGTTGAGAGCAAAACAAGTGTCTCCGGCGGCTCGTACTCGACTGCCGCGTGCACAATTAATCGATGGCAGGAATGCCTAGCGTACAACAATCCCCAGAAACCTGAATTGAAAGATAAATGTTCTACGAATCCGTACTGCTTTATCAAAAGAGTAAGTGTCGGTTCTGACTTTAGTTTTAATCTCTGTACACCAAAGTATCCTCCAGGATTCTTGCTTGAAGAGAATGGACGCGGAGAAGGGGCTGAGACTATCTGCAGTCTTGCCTCGCAGACGTGCACAAAAGTCATGGTGAAGAAGCTCACTGGGTGGAAGTGCCAGGCGAACTGCCAGTGTGATACTCCTGCCTTCACGCAACAGATGAATGACTTATGCATAAGCTTAGGCGATTGCGGGGCGAAGGCAAATTACCTTGGAGAAATTAGTGAAAGCTACCGCATCAGCGGCGCAGGTGTGCTTGATGGGGCTTATCTCGGCGGAGTGAAAAGATATGCAGATGAATCTCTCTTTAAGGGGCGTGTTGCTGAAGTAGGTGCTCTTGCTGCATCTCTTGGCAGCCTCGGCAGATCAGACGATATTGGATTTGCAGCAGAACCCAGTGATCCGACTGCTAAAACACGAGGCGCGCTGAACCTGCCTATAGGAGCTGCAGGAACACTTCTCGGCCTCGCTGCTGCGTATGCACCTGGAGCGCTCGGATATCTTGCAGTTGTTAATGTAGCAGGAAGCTTTTCACTTGGCGTCGGCGCGAGCGCAGCAGCTGCTGGAGAGGCTGCATCTGCTGGCACAGCCGCGGCAAGCGGAGCTATAGCACCGCAAGTAGCAGGGTTTGCAGGTGTGCTTGCCGGCGCTGCAATGGGGTTTGCACTTACCTCTTTCTTGATTGACATTACTGGAGTAGGGCGCGGACTTCATCCTGCAGTCACCTACTCTCTGATTGCCGCAGGCACTGTTGGCGGTGCTATCATGGGTTTCAGCGCTTATGCTGGTGGAAAGCTCGCTGCTGCCTGTGCAACAGGATATGGATGCGTAGTTGTTGCGATTGTCGTGATTATTATCCTTATACTAAAATTTGTCTTTAATGTTGGAAAAGTAAAACATATTCAGGTTTCATTCCAGTGCAAGCCATGGCAGGCGCCTCTAGGAGGAACGAACTGTGGTAAATGCGGTTCAGACGGACGGACATGCACGAGGTATGCGTGCTCCTCGTTAGGACAGACGTGCACGCTGATTAATGAGAATACTGATGCAGTTGCATGCATTGACAGTAATCCAAACGATGTGGCCTCGCCAGTCCTTAATCCACTTACTTCTTTAATCAGTGTATCTCATTCGTATGAAAATGTCAGCGAGCGCGGATTTACGATTAGGAATATTCAAACAGGAAGCGGATGTGTTGAGCCGTATTCAACCCTTATCTTCGGTCTCCAGTTGAATGAGCCAGGGCAGTGCAGAGCATCCACGAGCAGCACTGCCTTATTTAATGAGATGGAGGGTGATTTCGGTATCAGCAGTTTGTTCAGGCACAATCACAGTGTTATCTTGCCTGTGCCTGACCTCAATGCATTGGGATATGCAGGATATATTCCTGCAAATGCATCAGGGAACTTCAATCTCTTCGTGCGCTGCCAAGACAAGCGAGGAAATGTTAATCTTGCGCCTTATGTGATTAACTTCTGCGTGCAGAAAGGGGTTGACGTGTCTCCGCCTGCAATAACACATCGAGAGCCTGTGTATGAGTATGTCTCATTTGCAGAGAGTGAGAAGAACATTACAGCATATACCAGTGAACCGGCAAGCTGCAGATGGGATGTGATTGATGGAGCGTATGATTCATTGCGCAACACGCTGGCGTGCCTTGATGACCCTGATCAACAAGGCGTGTTCGGCTGGCCGTGTACTGCACGTGTACCACTTCAGATTAAGAATGATTCCCGTTTCTTCATCAGGTGCAAAGACCAGCCATGGCTGAATAGCACAGTTATTGTGTTTAGTATCGGCTCCCAGCAGATACCATACTATGCTAATGCAATTAACTACACGCACCTGCAACGAGTGAACTTCCAGTCAGGCAATCCAGGAATTACCAATATCACTCTTCCTGAAACACGCATCACTGATATTATTGCGAATGGCACTAACAGAACGCAGAGCCGAAATGTGAATCAGCAGAGTTATCCATTTATCCTGCGCAAGAGCACTGCTCCTTTACGCATCGATTCAATAACACCGAACAATCAGACACTCATATTCGGCACAGTTCCTGCATCAGTCAGTATACAGGTACAGACCTCTGGAGGCGTTGATGGAACTGCTGCATGCTCATACGTTTTTGGCAACAGCACTATACTCTTCTTCGAGACATGGCGTACTACGCACAAGCAAGTATTTCAGTCGCTTTTCCCAGGAGTGATAACCTTGCCGATTATCTGTGAGGACCTTGCTGGAAATACTGCAACAACTACCGCGCGCTTTTCGGTTGCTCATGATACGCGTGCTCCACGCGTTACACGCACTTACAGCGCCGGCACGATTCTTACAATTATAACTGATGAGCCAAGCCAGTGCATATACGGCACAAGCTCATGTAACTTTGAGAGTATGAATGGAACGCTCATGAGCGGAACCCAGCGTATTCACACTGCTGTCTTTGACAAAGAGCGCACGTATTATGTTAAATGCAAAGATTCTTTTCTGAACGGGCCAGGTAGCGCGTGCAATATTATTGTCAGAAGGAGCCAGGCAGATGTATCGTAAGTATTATAAACAAAACAGGTGTCAAGGAAGCATGAGTCAAAAGAGGAAGGGTCAGGCGACGCTCTTTATTATTATTGCACTGGCGATTGTTGCAGTTGCTTTGCTTCTATTCCTCTACTTTAGACCTAATGGAATTAGTGTGACACAAGACGTAGTAAGCAATCCGGAAGCATATCTTGCCTCATGCATTGAGCCAGATGTAAGGGAGCAGCTTGAGCCTATCGGAGCGCAGGGAGGGTATCTGAATCCTGAAGGATACCTCACCTATCAAGGAACAAACATCAAATATCTATGCTACACTACACAGTATTATCAAACATGCGTTGTACAGCAACCTTTAATTAAAGAACATGTTGAAGAAGAACTTACTGGTGCCTTGAGCGAATCAGTGAATGAATGCGTGCAGGCACTTATTGATGAGTATGAACGGCGCGGCTACTCTGTCTCTTCAGGAAGTGTAAGCCATGATGTCTCAATCATACCTCATAGCATCACCCTAAGCATTACTGCACCGATGACTGTTACCAAGGAGACGAGCAGAACCTTCAATTCATTCAGTGCAGAAATTCCAAGCGAATTTTATGACTTGTTGATAACTGCAACAAGCATCATTGATTTCGAATCGAAGCTGGGAGATGCTGAAACTCTTGTTTATACACAAGCATATCCTGACCTTGAAGTCAGAAAAGTAAAATTGAGCGATGGCAGCAAAGTGTACACTGTCACCGATATCGAGAGTGAAGAATTCTTCACCTTCGCATCGAGGAGCCTTGCCTGGCCTCCGGGATATACTTCATGAAACCTATACTGTTCATCTCTATTATAGTATTTATTGCATTGCTTACTGGTTCTGCTGCTCAGGAACAAACTGTATGCTGTGAACAGACAACAAATAATCTCTTCTGCCAGCAGGTCTCTCAAAGCCAGTGTGCACCGAATGCGCGACAAGCACCGACATCCTGCGAATCTACGAGCTTCTGCAAACCTGGAGTCTGCTACAGCCCTGTTGAGGGCACGTGTATGGAAAACACTCCTCAGATAACATGCAATGCACGGAATGCTACTTGGTCTGCGACATCTCCTCCTCAATGTAATCTTGGCTGCTGCATTCTCGGTGACCAGGCCGCATTTGTCTCCCTGGTACGATGCAAACGCCTGGCATCCTTTCTTGGATTGCAGGTCAACTACAATCAGAAGATACAAAGTGAAGTTGCATGTGTCTTGAGTGTTCAGAACCAGGATAGAGGTGCGTGTGTTTATGAGTCTGAATTTGAAGCAAGCTGCAGATTCACTACCAGAGTTGAATGCAACGCTGGTTTGAACAGTACTGGGAGCGGCGCATTCTACAAAGACAAACTTTGCACTGCTCCTGAATTAGGCACCGTCTGCGAGCGCACGAGAAAGACAACGTGTGTCCCTGGCAAAGAGGAAGTATATTTTGTCGATACTTGCGGCAATCCAGCAAATGTATATGATGCAGGAAAGCTTGAAGACACTGCGTACTGGACTAATGTGGTGAAGCCGGAAAATTCGTGCACTCCTGGCTCAGCGAATGCAAACTCAAAGAGCTGCGGGAACTGCAACTATCTTCAAGGCAGCATCTGCAGATTGGGTGAGCAAGGTACTAAAGCGACTTACGGAGACTATATCTGCGCTGACTTAAACTGCAAGAGCACCAGCAACGGCAAGCCGTATAAGCACGGCGAGTCCTGGTGCGTGTACAAAGATGAAGGAGAGACTGGAAAAGGCAAAAATACCATCGGCAGCAGGTTCTATCGGCACATCTGCTTAAACGGGCAGGAAGTAGTTGAACAGTGCGCTGACTTCAGACAGGAAGAATGTATTGAATCAGGCATTGAGATCTCATCAGGATTATTTGCGCAGGCGGCATGCAGAGTGAATCGGTGGCAGGACTGCACTGCGCAGACTGAACAGCTTGATTGCGAGAATAATGATCGGAGAGACTGCCTCTGGCGCTCTGATATTCAGAATGCTAAATCAGGGAGCGGCGCGTGCATCCCAAAGAATCCTCCTGGATTGAAGTTCTGGGAAGGAGAGCAGGCAAAGGAAATCTGTGCGCAGGGCAACACTCAATGCACTGTAATATTTGAGAAAGGAGTCTTCGGCGGAGAGAAGTGTGTGGAGAACTGCGAGTGCCTTGATGCTGGATGGGAAAAGCAGCGCATTGCCTACTGCGCTGCATTAGGGGACTGCGGTCCAAATGTTAATTGGGTCGGCACGAAAGGATACAAGGAAGGATTCACAATAACAAGATAATTATCGTGAACTTTTCGATTTATAGAGTAGAGGGAAGAAAGGACTGTATGACCGAAAGATTCTTTAACCATCTTATTCGTGACACGACCATGAAACTATCTCGGGAGAGTGCCTTGCTGCTTACTGCAGCAACTCTTGCAGCGACACTGACTTGCTTGGTACAGGCAAAACCCTTTGGTGCAGAAACTGTGCAAATAAGACCAAAATATGAGCCAGTCTTTGTTGCATTGACTCCTGAACATTATAAAGAAGCAGCATTACAATGTTCAAAACTTGAAAGTTTTGCTGTTAATGCCTTGACATTCCAGGATTCATCAAGCGGGCCTGCACATATATGGCATCAGCCAGCATATGCGCATATGACCAATACTCCTGTATATCCTTCCATCTCCATCCTCTTCCTTCACCTCTCTAAATCTAATTATCTTGCGCAGACCTTTAAGAATCCCTGCCTCTATAAGATTACTGAATACACTCGTGAAGGAAAGCCGAATGCCTCCTGGATTGGCTCGATGCCGTATCAAGAAGACATTGCAACAAACCGCGCGGAGCGTATCTGCTTCGAAAAGTTCTCCCCTGAGATGACTCGGCTTGAGAGAACGGAGAGAGGAATCTCTGTACCTTCAGGAAAACTGCCCTATGTGTTTGAAGTCTATGAAGGTGTGGGTTCAAAGAAAAAGATTCATGGACGAATTAACTTTATTCTCGAATGCCCTCCAGTGAAACTTGAGGGTATGCCTCGGAGGATTGAACTTGAGAACAAAAGGTATAAATAAAATGAATTGCAGGGAATACTATGCGTAAACCATCGCTTGCAGCGCTGCTGAGTGCAGGTATAATTGGACTGACTGGATGCAATTCATTCGATGTTGACCCTGATGCGCCCTTCACCCCGGTATATCGTGCCTTAAACTCAGTCGGCATCCGTAAAGATTTTGTAGGAAGAATAACAGAGGGAAAATCCATTTTTACTGAACCTGCACGAGAGGAGATTATTGTCTATGCACAGCCTCCTGTTCAGCAGGCGCCTAGAGAGACGCAAGAACCTCAGAAGCCAGAGTATCCTTCTCTTTCTAGAGCAATGCTCATCACTGACTGGATTGACAGAAACACTGACTATGGTCTAAACCCAGGAGAACTTTGGATTGACCATAATGAGAATGGCATTATCGATGGAGATGATGAATTTCGCGGTTTCAAGATTGACTGGGCGCGAACAAATCCTTTGAGACTCTACTTCTCTGTCTTTATTCCTTCAGAAAGTCCACTGTTGAATGCATCCATAGTATACACTATTCGTAAAGCAGACACGCGAGAGGTTGTTATCCATTATCAAGACCTTAATATTCTAAAACCTTCTTCTAATAATAGAAAGGTAGCAAGCTTTTCTAGCGCTTTTATCCAGAGTCTCCCTGCTGGAATGTATACATGGGAAGTTGGATTTACAAATGTACACACCTCTTTTGGAGAATCATTAGCTCGGGGACCTCTGCGACTGCATTAATATTCGGCAATATTTATAAACAAAGGTTCTCTTGCTAGTCCATGCACAAAAGAGGGCGTAGCGTAGCTGTTGTTTTCTCCTCCTGTCTGCAGATTTTCCTGCTGGTAAGCATGAGTTTTGCGGTTTCTTTTATATTGAGTGAGAGCGTTGCTGCACAGACTCCTAATGCTCCTGTACCTCAACAAGCTGCACCCACTATCTCTCCTGGAGGTACACTTCCTCCTGATAGAACTATAATTGATACTCCCACTCCTCCTCCAAGTTCTCCGAGTTCATTAACTAACCCTAGCGGCGTAAGGACAGGTTTAATAAAAAGCCCTGACTCAATTATCTTCAGTCATGATGGTCAACAGTATTTCTATGATGCTGATGAAGCAAGGTATTTCACTGCTGATGGGAGTAAAAGTCTACCAGATGTGCCTGTTGGTGCAACAAAAATCCAAGGGTTCTCCAGTACAACAGGCACCAGCACATACAGCTGGACAAGCAAGGGAACTTTCACTCTAAAAGGAGAATCTGTTAATGGGCTAGCAGGTACACGCACACTTAATGGTGTTGAACAGAATGTTGTGAACATAAAGGGAAGTATCTATGAAGTTGATGCAAATGGAGTTATTGGTGATAAAGTTGGCCAAGGATACTATAAAGAAGGTCCTTTAGGTTTTGGAGGCACTTACAACTTCTTTCTCGGCAATCTGCTGGAGGGAGTTGTCTGGGCAGCGACTGTTGTCGGCGTGATACAGCTGCTTGGTGCGTTGGGAGGATTTGATGAAGAACTTACAAAATCACTTTCATTGTCTGCAGCAGGAGGCATCATTGGCGGAAAAGCAGCCTATGGCTTGTTCGGCAAAGCTATCCCAGGCAAGGCAGGAAGCGGTGGAATCTGGAAGCAAGGTCTCTCGCCTAAGGCAGGCATTGCTATTGGCGTGGCAATTGCAGTAGTTATCTTTTTAGTGACTTATAAAGACGAGAAGACGAAGACTGTTTCATTCCAATGCCTGCCATGGGAGCCTCCGATTGGCGGCGCGCAGTGCGAGAAGTGCAATCAGGATCCACAGCAGCCGTGCTCTGAGTATCGATGCAAGGCTCTTGGGCAGGCTTGTGAGTTGGTGAACAAAGGAAGTGAAAAAGAACAATGTGTTTGGGTGAGCAGGAACGATGCAATGAGCCCTACTATTACTCCATTAACCTCTGCATTGTCTGATGGATTGTCGTATAAGCCCTTAGTGGCACGGCCTACTGCGCTTGGTACTAGAATTGTCAAAGGGCAGGAAGGGTGCATTGAAGCATTCACCCCGCTTGTTTTCGGCATCCAGACAAATGAACCTGCACAATGCAAGATAGACTATGAAATCAAGAATTACAGCGAGATGCAGTTCTTCTTTGGTGAGAGCAATTATTACTTGCTTAATCATACTCAACGCATGAAACTGCCCTCTCCGAGAACTGACGCAGGAGAAACTGCGCCTTTGTTCAAGAATGACGGAACATTTAACTTGTACGTGCGCTGCCAGGATGCAAATGGCAATGTGAATGAAGACATTTATACAGTAGAGTTCTGCGTGAATAAGGGGCCTGACACTACGCCTCCTGTCATTGAAAGCACGAGCATCATCACAGGCAGCCCTATTCGCTATAAAGCTGATAGTACGCCGTTTGCCTTATTCGTTAATGAACCGAGCCAGTGCAAGTGGAGCAGAGAAGACAAAGCATATGACAGCATGGAGAATGTATTGAGCTGTGATGCCTCTGCTGAGTTGATTAATGCTGAACTACGGTATGCGTGTGAGACAAACCTGACCGGCATCATTGACCGGCAGAATAATGAGTTCTTCTTTCGATGCAGAGATACTGCAGGAAATACCAATGTAGAAAGTATGCCTCTTCTCTTGCGCGGCAGTCAACCGCTCACGATTCTTGAAGTCAAGCCTAACGGCACAATCTTCGGCAGCACTGCAACAGTGCCAGTTGAATTGGAAGTGCTGACTGATGACGGCTCTGATGAAGGCGCTGCGCAGTGCTTCTATAATACCACTCTTACTGAAGGGTACCAGAAGATGTTTGAAACGGACAGCTTTGCGCATAAACAAATTCAGGATTTAACTTCTGGAAACTACAAGTATGCATTTAGATGCATTGATGCAGGCGGTAATATTGCTGAAGCACAGACCAGCTTTACAGTGGTAGTTGACAAGGATGCACCAATAGTTACTAGAACATATCGAGACACTGCCTTGAAGATTGTCACGAATGAGGATGCTGAGTGCACATATTCAACGCAGAGCTGCAATTTCAATCTCCTCGAAGGCATACGAATGGAATACTCGAATATACAAACAAAGAATGCGTTATTCGCCCCGTGGAAGCCAGGACAGACGTATTATATCAAATGCGTTGACAAGTACGGAAATCAGCCGACTCCAGATGTATGCAGTGTGCTTGTCAGTCCTCGACAATTTGCTCAGCAGAGTTAGCTTCAAAGAACTGTGAGAAGCGCTTTCCTTCTGATCGCACCATCTTGAGACTCACTGCCCAATATTTTCCTGTGTCTCTCAGCTGCTCTGGTCTCAGAAAGAACCATCCTGCATGATTGAAGCGGACTGCGATGACCGGATGCAGACCAAGAATGCTCGAGAAGAGCATGAAATCCTCAACTTGCTGTTTCGTGATATATACTGTAGATTTCTTTGAAGACTTTGCCTCGATAGTGTATCCTTTTCTTCCGAGCTTTGCAGCGAGTATATCGCACGGCGAATCATCACCGACACCTGAACCTGCCACTCTGACTGCCCGCCAGCCCTGCTCAGTAAACAGCCTCACCAATTCGCGCTCTGCATTCGAACCTTTTGATTTATTTGACGGCATTTTATTTATAAATATCTTTTATATGTCCTATTTTAATTACACTTATCATCAATTTCTCCTTATTTAAATCTATGAACAATCTAAAATCTCCTATTCTTAACTTATATCCTCTTTCTCCAACTAGCTTTATTAAAAAAGCTTCTGGCCTTATTCTTATCTTCTCCAGCCCATTTAGTATTTGAATTCTTGACTGACTTTCTGATTTATCTAAAAACCTTATTGCCTTCTTAGAAAATTCTATATTATACATTTATAGGTGGTATCTCTTTTTTACCTGCTCTAAACTAAGAGATTCTCCTCTTTTAATCTGCTCTCTTCCTTCTTTTATATCTTTTTTAGTTTCTTCTGATAATTGTATAGTGTCTTCTAAAAGATTCCAGATTATCTCTTCGTATGTTTCTTTAAGGAACAACTTTTTATTATTTAAAGCATTTTGCAAGTCTTGACTTATCTGAATAGTTGTATTTACCATAACCAACTATAGTAGGTTATAGTATTTAAATATATCTATATTCTCAAGTTTATGTGGTCTCTCTGTATACAAAACTATAAATATAGAAGATAGACTAGAGCGAGCAATGGCATCGAGAATCTTAAGTGGTATGCGACCGACAGGAAAGATCCACATAGGCCACATGGTCGGTGCAATCGACAACTGGATCGAGCTGCAGAAAAAATATGAGTGCTTCTACTTCGTTGCTGATTGGCATGCGATGACCACTGAAACCGATACCTCTGGGATAAAACAAAACACGGTGGAGATGGTCAAAGATTGGCTGTCTGCGGGAGTTAATCCCGAGAAAAGCGTTATTTTCATCCAATCATTGGTTCCACAGCACGCCGAGCTGCATATGGTACTTTCAATGCTAAATACGCTGCCGAGACTCGAACGATTGCCGACGTATAAGGGACATTTGAAACAAGTTTTAGAGATTACGGACCCTAAGATTGAACCGACTGAAGAACAAATTGATCGGGCGCGGAGCAAAATATCCTATGGCTTCGTCGGCTATCCTGTGCTTATGGCAGCAGACATTCTTGCGTATAGGGCTGATGGTGTGCCTGTTGGTGAAGATCAGGATCCCCACCTTGAGCTTGCGCGGGAAATCGCTGATAGATTCAACAGACTCTATGGAAATGTGTTTCCAATTCCTGAATCACTGCATACCATCACGCCCCGCATTCTGGGTACTGACGGGCGTAAGATGAGCAAGAGTCTGGGCAATGCGATTCATCCGACTGACACACTTGAGGTTATGAGTGCTGGTGTGAGAAAGATGCTGACTGACCCTCAGCGCTCCAGAAGGGAAATTGGAGGCAATCCGAATGTATGCAGCGTCTATGATCTGCATATGGCTTATACCTCTGAAGAAAGAAATCTCGAGATACATCAGGCATGCAACACAGCGCAGATAGGATGCACTGAATGCAAACGAGAAGCGGCAGCTCAGATGGCAAAGAAATATGAAGGATATGCTGAACGCAGAGCGGTCTGGGATGGTAGAGAAAGACAGATTATCGAAATCCTTATGGAAGGATCGCGGAAAGCGCGGGAAATCGCTGGTGCGACACTCCAGCAGGTGCGGGAACATCTGCTCATCGACTATGAGAACATTACTGCCTGAGTTGATACTCATGCAGCGGGGCTTTTCTGCACAGGAGCTTGCGAAAGTTCAAGCATTCTATGATGTTGTGCAGCAGAATATCGCTCTGCCTGTTGCTACTATTGTCGATGCGTGCGCAGGAAGCGGTTTGTGTTCTCTCGCATTTCTTCAGAGAGATGCAAGCCATGCGATACTTATTGATTCCCGGAAGCCTAAGCGCTTCCAACGCATTGCAGATCTCACTGTAACCGGCTCATATATATATACCTTGAACAATCACTTGCCAAAGTTTCCCTTCCCAATCTGCAGAAACCAGCACTACTTACTGCAATCCATGCCTGCTCCGAGCTATCTGATCAAGTCATTGCCTTCGGATTGAGGCATCGCCTGCCGTTCGCGCTGTTGACCTGCTGCCATACATCCACTATTCCTGAGTATATACTCCGAAATCCGCCTGATCCACGGCTCTTGCGGTATCCCTCTAGAGATGTGTATGTCGATTTGCTCCGGCAGAGATATATTGAAGAATGTGGATGGCAATGCATCCGAGCAGAAATACCTCAGAAAATTACCCCTCAGAACCGTATCCTGATAGGTATACCGTAGTATAAAAGAATTTATAAATCCCTTTATAATGCATCATCTATGAATCAATCACTCATCGCACAGGTGTATCGGTGGCGATAGCCACATACTAACTCTCTTATCACTGGAGGTATCTCTTTTTTATGGCCTCATCTAGAAAAACTATTCAAACTCCTCATGTTTCTCTATCCCGTATAGAACGCAAGGGAATCCGTGTTGAGCTCACCCCTATAGAGTTAGATGGTGCAGTTAGTGTTGCATTGCGAGCATTTGGAAGAGGCATGTCTGCGAGAGAAGTTACCGAGCATGTGCTCCCTGTAGATGTACTCTATCTTGCCTGGAAGGCTGATGTTGTGGTTGGATTCGCGTCGCTCTCGTTTAATCAATCCCCTCCTTATTTCGCAGGAACTGTGGTTGATCCGGCACACCAGGGAGAAAAAATATATATGACTCTGGCAAGACAGCGCATCCTCGATACGATTGAGAGAGGCCATAATTCATTTATGACTAGAACACAAAACCCTGTGATTGAACATGCATTGACTCGTTCTCTGACGAGTCTTGTTGCAGAACAGCATATTAAAAATTTTGATATCCGGCGCGAGCTTGCCCCTAAAGTTTATGGGAGAATGCTCACTGCAGAGAGACCATTCAGCAGAGATGAAACAGTGAATACTATTTATGCACAATTGAATTACATGAGGGGAGACGCATTTAAATTAACCTTCGTCCTTCAATGAATATTGTCTTTAAACCAATCAGCTCTCCTGATTCCCGACCGCTTGGATTCCATGTCATGACATTGGGCAAGGGGGTCCCTAAGATCTGCTTTGTGTGTGGAATTCATGGAGATGAGATAACTCCCCATTATCTCATTCAGAAACTGTGTGCAGTCGAAGAAAAACTGCCCGTTTCTTTGGCAATCGTCCTCGATGCGAACCCGCGTGCGCTTGCTGTACAGCAACGTGAGACTCCTGATGACAAGCTTGACTTGAATCGGGTCTTTCCAGGCAATCCAGAAGGCAATATCACAGAACGAATCGCCGATGCACTGTACCATTATGTGCAGGAGTTTGAACTAATAATTGAATTACACACGTTTGAAAGAATGGATATGGAAGCTTTCTGCATTATCCCGACTGCAGATGGAACTTTGAATGAACGCGCACTAGATATCCTGGCAGGATTTGAACCCTGGTATGTGTGGAAACCGAACATCCAAACGAATTCCGAGGGAAAGTATAAAGGCGCTTTGGGAACCACTCTTGCCGGCAGCGGGAAGCCTGCATTTGTGATTGAATTCCCCTCGGTACGTGTGCTGAACGATAAAGAATTGGATATGTATGCCGAGCGATTGATACGCATGCTTTCAGGAATAGGAGCTCCTGTGCAAAGAAACTTCCACCTCATTGAACGGATTGAGGGAAAAGCCCCGACTGCAGGATTGTTCACACCTTGTGCTCGTTTGCATATCGAAGTAAAACCAGGAGAGTGCATTGGGGAACTCTTCTCGATTGAGAATGGAGAGCGAACAGAAGTCTGTGTAAGTAGTGCAGGTATACTCTTCCAGATACGTCATCGTGGTCTGGTAAAAAAAGATGAGCCACTTTACGCTCTAGGTGTACCGGCAGGAGGCGCGCATGAATAAGAACAAAGGTTTAAATATAGTCGACATGCGTCAAGGGCAGATGACGTTACATATGTACCGCTCCGCCACTCACTGGCATTAGATAGGTATCTTTACCTTAAATGGAATTAATTGATTACGAACGCGCTGTGTTGCATGCTCCTCTGGGCTCAATCATACCTATTCGTGAACGAGTGAGCACTGCCCTTGATGATCCTTCTGCGTACTTCTCCAAACTCTCTGATTATGGCAGAAAAAAAGACAGCTTGCTATTTGAATCAGGAGTTGTCGTCGAACCGTATGGAAAGCGAAGCATGGGAATGGTTAGCCCATGTCTACGATTAACTGGAAGGGGGGAAGAGTTTACGATCCAGGCGCTGAATGAACGAGGCACGAGATTTCTTAGATTCCTTACTCCAAAGCTCTCTTTTTGTGATGAAGTGAGAGCACACGATGACCTCATTGAAGGGGTGTTGAAGCCTGTACGCGGATTCTTCTCTGAAACGGAGCGTTTAACCTTAAAGACGCACATGGAAATAATCCGTGCAGTCGGATTTAGCTTCAAACCAATACCTTCCTATGTTAGGACGCATCCAACGCTTTATGCAGGCCATTATGGAGGATTAATGGGAGCGCTCGCCTATGATTTAATAGACCAGTTTGAGGAATTGCCTGCGAGTCAACAGGATTCTCTTAAGGATCCTGATTATGATTTATACTATGCAGATACTGTATTCACCTATGATCATACTACGAAAGTTCTCGAGCTTATTAGCAATGCCTTGATTACTGATGAGAAGAGGCAACGCGTGTATGGGGAATGTCTCGAGAACATCCTCCGAATGAAAGATGCGTTGCGAATTCCAAATCCATTACCTCACAGTTTTGCACCGCAGAAGTCCTCTGTTACCTCTGATATATCTCGCAGAGAATTCTGCGAACTCGTGGATAAACTTAAGGAACACATCGTGAAGGGTGATGTGTTCCAGGCAGTCCTTTCACGGACCGTCAGCACTGACTATGCTGGAGAGCCGTTCGGCATTTATCGCGCACTACGAGAGCTGAATCCCTCCCCCTATATGTTCTTCATACACAACCGTAATGGAGTGTTGTTGGGAGCAAGCCCTGAACGCTGCGTCTCAGTGACTAAAGATTCACTCGGACATCGAAGGATAGAGATACATCCGATAGCAGGAACCAAGCCGCGCGGATTCATTGAAAACAGACTTGATCCTGATCTCGACAATCGGTATGAAGCTGAGCTGAAGCTTGACCCGAAAGAATTGGCAGAACATACAATGCTAGTTGATTTGGCACGCAATGACGTGGCTCGTCTCTCTCTTCCTGGCACCCGCAGAGTAGACGCACCATATGTAGTTGTTAAGTACTCGCATGTGCAGCATCTAGTTTCAAAAGTCTCGGGGATTCTGCGCCCTGAATACGATGCTCTTCATGCGTATCTTGCATCGATGAATATGGGTACGCTGACTGGCGCACCGAAAGTCGAAGCCATGAAACTGCTGCGTAAGTATGAGAAAAGCAGAAGGGGCTTCTATGGCGGGTCTGTCTTCTTCCTTACCCCTGATGGAGATTTCGACAGTGCAATCACCATCCGCTCTATTCGACTTAAACAAGGAAGAGCATACCTCCGCGCAGGTGCAGGCATTGTTTACGATTCTGTGCCTGAACGGGAGTTTGAAGAGACTGAACGAAAGATTGCCGCATGCCTGCGTGCATTACGAATTGCAGGAGGAGTCACATGAAGAAGCGCGTTCTTTTTATTGACAACTTTGACTCATTTACATATAATCTTGTTGACGAATTCGCCAAGCGTCACTGCCAAATAGAAGTCTACCGGAATAATGTACCTATGTCAAAGATTGAATCAGTGGTTGATGCCTTTAAACCCCATCTGCTGGTCATCTCTCCTGGTCCAGCTTCTCCACAGGAAGCAGGGAACTCCATGCCTGTCATCCAAAGGTATCATACTGAACTGCCTATCTTTGGCGTCTGCCTGGGCTATGAAGCAATGGTTGAGGCATTCGGAGGTAGAATTGATAAGGCGCCGGTGCCGATGCACGGCAAATCGTCCTATATCAAGCATGACGGTAAGACTTTGTTCGAGGGTCTGGAAAATCCTCTCGCTGTCGGAAGATACCATTCATTGTGCGCAACAATTCTTCCTGACTGCCTTGAACAGAGTGCGCAATGTGAAGATATTAATATGGCAATTAGGCACAAACAGTATTTTGTCGAAGGAGTATTATTCCATCCAGAATCGATACTAACAACGTTAGGGGGCCGCATCATAGAGAATCTGCTCAAACGCGTTTTCCTGGCTCAAAACAAAAAGCTTAAATAGTGACTTAAGGTGCTGACCGCATGAATCAAGGAGAACAATTCCTCTTGGAAGGCGACACTGCTTACTGGCTTAATCAAAAAGGACAGTGGGAAGAGATACCTGACCCTGCGACTGGTAGACCTGGTCCAGTACGATCCAAGCTTGAGCTCAGTACACCGAGACCTCTACATGATACTCCCTATGCAAGACTGTACATTGGAAAACTCCTCCAATTGGAAGTGAAGAATAACTCTTAAATATCCCTCGCCTGTAAAGTCCTTCTGCCGTTCAGTTTTGCGCGCGTTGCCGCCTCTTCGAGCAGCTTCAGCACTTTCTTATTCAACGCATCGGGAACTTCGCCTGCAACACTCAGATCAGGAACTGCTGCCTTAATCTTACTTTTTATTATTAGTTCTACCATTCTTTTCCTCCTTGGACTTTTCTTTAATCTCTGGCTTCATGAACGGGAATAATATTATGTCTCTTATTGATTCTTGGCCTGTCAAAAGAATAATCATTCTATCAATTCCAATTCCCAATCCGCCAGTTGGTGGAAGAATGCATTTGCTAGCTCTGCACCCATACAGAAAGGTTCGAATCTTTCAATTAATCTTTTATCTCCGTTTCTATGAAGTTTGCATAGAGGAGTAGTTTCAACAGGAGGGTCAATTATGAATGTTGGTTGTTCTAACTTTGCTTCGCAGAAATGTTCGAAGATTGCTTGAACTCTCCATCCCCAAGAATCCCCTTTTGGTTCTACTTTATTTTCATCCATGAAATCTGCAAGCTCTTCCTTTGACATTTTGTCCACGTTTATTTTTGCAAACTTTTTTATTGCTTCGAACATAGTCATTCTCTTCCAAGGGGCTTTGAAATCTATCTCTTTATCTTTAATTTTTACTTTTGTTGTACCATTTACTTTTTTAGCTACGTATTCAAATAAGTTTTCTGTTAGTTCCATCATGTCATTATAATCTGCATAAGACTGATAAATTTCCATCATTGAAAATTCTGGATTATGCCATTTGTCTATGCCTTAATTTCTAAAGTTTCTGGCTATTGTGAAAACTCTATCAAATCCGCCAACAATAAGTCTTTTTAAATAAAGTTCTGGAGAAATTGCTAGAAAGAGTGGAATGTCTAGCGCATTTAGATGTGTTTTAAACGGTCTTGCTGCTGCTCCGCCGTAAATGGTTTGTAAATAGGGCGTCTCAACTTCATTGAAGTTTCTATCTTTTAAGAACTCCCTTATAGCATCAATTATCTTTTCTCTTTTTAGAAAAACAGATTTGACTTCTGGATTCATTATTAAATCCAAATATCTCTTCCTGTATCTTTCTTCTTTGTCTTCTAACCCGTGCCATTTATCTGGAAGAGGCATTATTGATTTACAAAGAATCTCTATCTTTTCAGCAAGTACTGATAGCTCTCCTCGCTTTGTTCTGAATATAATGCCCTCTACTCCTATGAAATCTCCTGAGTCGACAAATTTGCTAAAAAGATCAAATACCTTCTTAGGGGTTTCTTTATCTTGTAAGACTATTTGTATTCTGCCAGTGCCGTCATTTAAAGTTCCAAATGCGATTTTACCCATATCCCTACAGGTCATAAGTCTTCCTGCAATTGCCACTTTTAACTTTGTATAACCTTCAGATTTTAGAGATTTATGTTCCTCTTGAAGATCGATTGCTTTATTTTTGACTTCAAATTTATAAGGATATGGATTAATTCCTGCTTTTTTTAAAGCATCTAATCTTTTTAATCTTTCTTTTATAATCTCATCCTGGCGACCCATGTTAGTTTATGGAAAATACTGTTTAAATAGGTTTAGAAATTTAGAATCTTAAATTCCTTGAATCCCTGCAAACGTTCTTCACGTTCTTCAGTGCTCCTAATTATAGCATGTTTGGGACCGCGCTTGCAGATAGCAATGACTGCATCAACAGCATCTACCTGCCCTTCTATGAATATCTCTACTCTGCCGTCCTCCCGATTTCGCAGGAACCCTTGAACCTTATATGCGTCAGCATGCTGTTTGATGAATTGGCGGTAAAACAAAGATTGCAATGAACCGGTAATGAAGAGACGTACTGCTTTTTTCATACTGAGAAGTATGGAAACGGATTAATATAGTTTATGCTCATCAGCGCACAACGTGCTTTTGATATTAAGAGAGCAAAAATGTTGATAGTTATGCTTTTGCTTTCTGTTCAGGCATCGGTGCTGCCAGCTCTTTCGCAAAGCTCTCGTCTACCAAGCGCAGGTGCTGAATGTGCTTCCAATCTCCCTTGACCAGTTTTGCTGCCTGCTTGTCAATCTCCAATGGATGTCCTAGGAAGATCATGCCTTGCTCTGATGCATCAATGATTGCTGTATCTGGCATTTTACAGCGCAGAATGTCATGAATCGCGTACTTCAACGATTCGCGGCGAATCTTGTTCTTCTTCTTTGCAAACCAGCTTTGATAATGGTCTGCAGGGAATGCGCCAAGCATATTCGACAGAGCGCCTGACATCTCAACTTCGGCATCTGCAGCAAGCTTCGGCAATGAGACGATGAAGCTATTTAATAAGAGCTTTGGATACTTGATTGACTCGAACTTAAGAAATTCTCCATCACGCACTTCCTCGACCTCAGCAGTGTTTAAGTCTATCAATCCAACTGAATATCTCTCTGCAAGTCTCCGGTATCCTTGCTTCTCAAATAAATCCTGTGTATCCTCTCCATCTGATCCTTCTGCGATAAGCACCTGAGCATCAGGATTCTTATGTGCAAGGCAGTACTGAAGAATCGGCTCGACAAATTCAACAGATGTCGCTGCACTCTGTGAATTCCTCAATGCAGGCTTAAGAATTATCATACTGTGCTTTTTCAGCTCATTCTCGAACTTTGTCAGCTGCAGAAGCTTAGGAAGTGTTTCTGCATATGACTTGAATTTGATTGAGACCCCTTTGACCATGTTTGTTTCAAGCATCAGAGCTTTTAAAGATTGTTATAATGCATACTATATCGGTTACAATTCAGTTGTCAATAAAATCTGCCTTTCTTGGCAAAATTATCAATTAATTCTCTTCTTTTTTCTTCTACTTCTTCCTGCTTTGCCTGATAATCTATGATAATCTCATCTAAATTTCCCTGAATTTTATCTAAAGATATTAATCCGTTGGTTGAACTTGCCCTTATCATTTCATTAACATTGCTAACAACATTTAGAACATGATAATTAACATCAGACCCTACTTCTACTCTGGCAATGGCTTTCACACTTTCACTTCCATCGGTGCGTCCATCCCCAAAACCCCTCCCGTATCCTTGTTTATAGCCCACTATGGATGAAGCTAAAGCAATGGCCGTTCCAAAAGCCATCCCAAAGCCAATTGCTCTTCTTCTATAATCTGACTTCACTTTGATAGAATATGTTTTTATTTTATAAATATTTCTATTTTATGTTATCTGCTATCTTCATGAAGCTTCAAATCTAAATATTGTTATGAAAAGGTTTATTAAGATTCTCTATATTCTTGAAAAATGAAAAGTAAAGGCTTGGAATCTCTGGTTGGTCTTGCTAATAACTCTCTCCTCGCCTCTTCTTTATTCTTTGGTGGACAAACCATTGATTATTTAACTACTATTCTGTTTGCCTCAAAATTGGGGATAGAATATGAATCAAATCCTTTGGCTAGATATTGTATGGAGAACCAAGGCATTTTTCTTGGGATTCTTGGGCTTAAACTGACCTCAACATTACTGACCTTAGGATGTTCATATACTTATAATAAGAAATTCCTGCAAAAAGATCGGTTAAATCTATTCAATCTCATTGCTTTATATCCTTCGAGTTTCTTTCTGTATAGTGCTTCTGCAGCTAATTTGGGTGCTGCGTTGTCATAAGACCGTCTTCTCTTCTGTCAATCTCATTGTTCACTACAGCGAGCGTGTGCGATGCGAAATACGTGCGCTTACCAATCGACACTGGTGTACAGAGCTGCTTGAGCCGCTTGAATTCTTTGGGAGGCAGACCGCGATGGTCTCCCAGAATAAAAATTGGGTCTGCAGGAAGTTCTGCTTTCCTTAAGTCTTCACCATCGCTATCAAGAATGAAGAGCTTTCTGCCTTGTTCATGCAATTCTTTTACTAACTCAAGAAATCCTTTCTTCTCAATCCAGTAGCCGGGGAACACTTCATTCTTGATTCCTGGCTTATACTTATAGAGCATGCGCTTAATCACGCCAGACACATTTTTCTTGCTTAGATAAATCTTATCGATGCCTGTCTTGCCTTCTATAACTGGCATCAGCTCCAGATGCTTCTGGGGATCGGGAGGGCCTGCAAACACCAAATGGAGCTTAACATCAGTCCTAAACTTATGACTCAAGAAGAATGAGGCGATTACTGCATGAACTGCAATGTCAATTCTTCCAGATGCCTGCAGGTCTTCTCTTATCATGTTTCCTGCAGTAGGGGCAATCCGTGAATAGTAGATGAACTCGCGCATGTGCGAAGGTATGAAATAGGTATTATAAGGCTTTTGACCTATTCTGGTATTCACGACTCTGTCACAAAAACCTCTGGGTTTTTGCGGTTTTGTGACTGCCGGGGGAATCACGGCAAGAGAGCTAATCTATAATCAGATTATATCATTATCGCTTCGGGATATGGATAACTGTGTTGTTTGTATGACACGCCCCGTACCTTTAAGTCTCTCTATAAGTCGTGCCTGCTTCCACAAATCACCTGGAAAGCGTCATCTGCAATCTTGGCAGCGACGCATTGCGCCTTTCCTTCTCCTACGCCTATGTTCCCTTGATATCCTCCAACCCAGAGATATCCTTGTTTCTTAAACTTATATTCTATAATATCTTCTCTAAACTCATATCTTTTCTTAAATTGCATCTCTCTATCACTCATTTCTCCTTTAATTATTGAGGGTCCCCACACGTCAATCATTTGCCCTTGCACTATCTCATTTAATTCAAGATCCAGTCTAAAGTACCCTCCGAATGCTGTTGCAGGAATATCATTTTGGATCTGTTCAAACCAACCTGTGATAGACCACAATTCTGAATCTCTTTTCTCTAAGCCTTCAGGAAGAGGCATTAGATAATAATCAGGAATATCCAACAAAACCATTATCTGAAGATCTTAGGATCTTATTTAAATATCTCTATCTCTCAATATATACTTAGAAAGCTATATCATTGACGATATTTGTCTTTATGTTCTAATTGAAGCAAGCCAAGAACTTAAAAGGATGAGTATGCTCTTCTAAGTAATGATTACTATCAAAGAGCTGATTCTTGCGCTTATTGAGCAGCCGGTACTTATCTCGTTGATTGCAGGCATCTTTGGAGAGGACTATGTACTTCTTCTTATGGTTCTTGCTGGGACCGGTACTATTGCTTTCTGGAAGATTATCGTGTTCGGCTTTATTGGAGTGATGCTGCATGATATTGTGGTATACTTCATGGGAAGAACAGAGATGTTCAGCAGGTTCTTCTCCAAACAAAAAGAGAAGAAGAGACACAAAAAGAAGAATGCATGGGTCTTGAGCTTGGGGCACGGAGGCTATATCGTGCCGATGATTATCTCTAAGTTTATTTATGGAACGAGAGTTTTTGCTACATTATATGCTTCCCAGAGAGAACGGAAGTTCTCAAAGTTCTTTTTGATAAATTCAGGTGCTGTGCTTCTGTGGTTTGCAGTCATGGCACCGGTGGGATGGTTTGCTGGAAAAGGCTTCACTAAGCTGCTTGCTGTGGTAAACACAATAGAGAAGGTTCTGGTAATCCTTCTCGCACTTATTGTGATTTATTTTGTTATACACTTTATCTACAAGAAATTCATGAATAAGCCTAGTTGAATACGAATTCTGGTCTGGCAATGATGTACTCTTCTACTGCCTTTTTATAAACTCCTATGAACCTGTCTTCATTAACTACTATAAATCTCTCAGCTACCTCGCCTTTTCTCTGCAAGTCGTGCTCCATCAAAGGTTTACCAGTGAGTAACTGCTTGATTGATGTTTCTCTGATCTCTGCCACTGGAAGTATCTGCATAAGCGCTTCTGGCGCAGGGATTAAGATACCTCGCAGAAATGATTCATCCCCTCTTTTCCATGCCTCCACTGCTTTGTCAAACTCATAGAGAGTGATTCCAGGTTCCTTGAAGATTCCTGCCTGAATCCTGCGTAGTTCAAGCATGTGTGCGCCCCCAATCTCCTGACCTATGTCATGAATCAGCTTACGGATGTAGGTGCCTGCCTGAACTTCTGTCTCGAAGAGTACATCTGTACCTTCCTGCTCTCTCATGATAAATGAGTTAATCTCTCGCTCTCTGACTGCGCGTTTCACTCTACTCCTGACTGGAGGCAATTGCTTGATAGTTCCTAGGAACTTCTTAATCACAGCCTCAAGATCGGTAGATGAAACAGGCTCATGGAGGCGCATGATACCGACATAAACTTTATTTTTGTGCATAAAATAATCAGAAAGGCGGCAGGCTCGGTTCAATCCTATCGGCAGAATCCCCGAGACCATTGGATCCAGCGTGCCAAAGTGTGATGTTTTAGTGAGACCAAGTGCTTTCTTGACGTGCTGCGATACCTGGAAAGAAGTTGGACCTGACGGTTTGTCTATATTAATTAATGAGAAATTCAATAATTCATTAATTGGCTTGCTGGCTTTTATTTTTGCAAGATTTGTCATTTCCATTCACCTGCTTTATTATTTGAGCGTTTAAATTTTCCCCTGATAAGATGAAATGCTAATCTACTGTCTTTATATTGTATTGGAGAACCTATTACTTCTCCACAGTCACAAACTAAATTATTGAAATCTGAAGATTTAGTTATGCTTTTATTCTTCTCTAATCTCGAATATCTCTCAGGAGATAATATTCTATTGAGATAACATCTTTTAAGCCAGCCAGGACCATCTTTTTGATAAACTAATAATAATTTACCGCATTTCATACAACTAATATTAATTATCTTTGCTGTTCCTCCTCTTTCTCTAAGATATTTATCCTTTATCATTTTATTTCTCCCTTCAGATATGCTTTCCTCTCTTTTTCCGGGAATTTTTCTATTGCATACCTCAGCATTGTTCTTGGCATTGATTTATAATCTCTCTTTAGGAATTTAACCAATGCTTCTTTATCGCGCTTGCCAACTTCCCTTAACATCCATCCAACTGCTTTGTGGATTAAATCGTGCTTGTCTTTTAACAGCATTTCTGCTATTTCCAGAGTTTCATCAAATCTGTTATTTTTAATGAAGTAATAAGTGGATATTATTGCTATTCTCCTTTCCCAGATATTTTCTGAATCTGCCAGCTTGAATAAAAGCCCCCCAAGAGATAAATTGGATTTACCTTGATTGAAAATGTGCCTCCCAACTATTTGGTATGCGGACAAGTCAACCAAATCCCAATTATTTATTGCGTGTGAATTGGATAAATAGAAATTGAAAATTTCTTCTCTTTTGCCTGAATTTTTTTCGTAATTATGAACTAGAATCAACAGCCCAATAAGTCTCTCTTCGTGAATCTTAGATTGAAGGAGGGAAATTATCTCTTTGAAGCTTAGATTATTATATTTTACAGCAATATTCCTTGATTCTGGAACTGAGATGCCTAGAAAGATATCGCCTTCTCCATAATCTCCAGATCCTGTTTTGAAAAAGCCCTGAAGAATTTTTGCTTTAGATGAATCTGACATCTTATCTAACTCGGATCTTAGTGATTTTAGAGTCATTGAGTAAAATGCAGAGCAGGATATTTAAAATCTTTGAAGAAGTTACTTCTTCAACGCCATTCTCTGCGGATGCTGGGCTTTATCGACCTTGGTGACGTGCTTCTGGGCTTTTACTTCCTGCTTTGCTTCTTTCAGCGACTGCTGCGCGACTGCCTGCTCTTTTTCTTTCTCCTCGGTCTTCTGCTCCTCGGTCTTCTCTACCGTCTCCTTCGGAGCTTCTGCAGGAGTTACTGGTACTTCTGCCTTCTTATGCCTCTTTCCATGCTTCGCCTTTAGGAAGGTGACCTGCTTCGGCTCCTGAACGAAGGTGACATGAACCAGTTCACCTTCTTTTCTTGCCTTTACCTTGATTTTATGCGGTGGAGATGCTCTGCCTTTGAACCAGAGCTCATTATTGAAATATACGTCGAGCTTTACCTTATATACATCTCTATCAGGAACTTTCATATGCTTTGCGATAAATTGTTTGATTGCTTTTACTGCTTTACCTGTGCGCTCATAATGCGGAACGTGCAACCAGTGCCTCCTCAAGGGGATGACGTATTCTCTCTCTAGAACTTTCTCATCTGCCATTAGATCGGCTCCAGGCTTGGACAGTGTGTTGCCAAATCCTTCTTTATTCTAAGAATATTCTCTTCTAGGCCTTCGAATTGAACAATTGCTTGCTCAGTGTCCTCGGCCTTGCCGACACCAGGGATAACTCCTAGATAAACTCTTCCATCTGGATCTGGTGTTTCGTACGCTACTCTGAAGTCGCTCCCTCTTTGAGGAAGATTCATCATGACCAATCCAAGCCTCTCTGCTGCTCTGCTAATTTCTGCAGAAACCTGATCTGCAAGATGCGATGCAACCTCTATACCATTATGACTCACTCGATATGAGAAGAGAGCCATTATCCTAAATGAGACCTCGGGGCTCGACGTGGTTTAATCTTCAGCTTTGTTCTTCTCCAGTGCCTTCTTCTGACAGTAATTTGCGAAGGATGTGCGCGCTTGCCTTTGCCTGCTTTTCTTAGAACTGCCCAGAACGGAGCCCACTTTGTCTGGCGCTGTGCAACTGCGAGCTTTACTTTCTTCTGATACTCTTTCTTCATCCGCTTCATGTTATGCTGCGAATGCGAGCTCCTCTCTCGCTTCATTATCAGATGACTTTCTCGGACAGTAGGTTACCTCTCCAATAACGCCTCGAAGTTCCCAATGCTCCCCTCTGACCCGATAGGTCACTTTCTCGTCTCTGACTTTAAACTTATAAATAATCATTTGATTGCCTCCATGAATTGCCTGCCATTTGCAGTCAGTTGCCTGCCTGCGCGCTTGCCTTTGGTCTTTTCCAGCAATCCTGCTGTTTCTGCCTGCTGTAGAATCAGACGAATTATCTTACCGCCTGCTTTGATGAATCGCGGAGGCTGCATACCCATATCTTTACGCCCTCCATACCTAGTTCTAAGACGGCCTACTCCAATAACACCTCGTGTGTATGCCTGCCGAAGAATGCTTGCAGCGCGCCTGTACCAGAAATCTTCATCAATGACTGGCCGCTGTTTGTGCGCTCCGGTCTTGACTAGATCAATCCATGTCGGCTTCGGAAAATCTCCTGACTGCTTTAGTGCTTCAGCTAACTTTAGATTGTATTCTGCTGGCTCAATGATTCGTATGTCTGCCATCTTGATGTCTGGTCGTGCTTTGCAGCACTAGAGCGGCCATAGGCCGTTAAACCGAGTGTGGGTGCCAAAGTGCATTTATAAACCTTGCTTCTTGCTTCCCCGGCGAGAAAGTATGATTGTAAAGCCGATTACTCGAGAGACACAGCGCGTAGTTAGCTGAGAGTTAAGCATTTCAGCAAGATGAAGCATGGTCTCTTTTTTTCGCCCTGCTGACTTCAAGACGCTGACTCTGACTTGTTTATAGTTTTTCAAGAGTGCATCTAATGCTATGACAACTCCCGGCGTTATTCCTGCCTTGCCAATCTGAAATTGAGCAACTCCCTTTAGACCCGACATACTCTGAATCCTCCGGTGGGCAAGGCAGAGAGCACTTCATCCTGCCTTAGATTATCATCTAATTCCAACTCGAGCTTTGTGAGCATGTCATTCTTTTCAATAGTTCCTGGACATATCTTAAGCACTGACTTCTGCTTCTTCATCAATGAAATCTCCGGCACTGCCCTCAACACTCCCTGCTGCTTTGTAATAACCAGTTCAAGGGGCACAGTGATTCGCTGAACCTTTCCATAAACTCCCCATGTGCCTGCGTTCATTCCTTTATTCTTATGCAGCTGCGAAGAATGGAAGATGTCTACTACCGTTGAGGGTGAATTTGATTTCCAAGCTTTGCTAAAACAGCCGGTAAAGATTGCACACTCGCGTATATCTTGCTGTGAGAGGGTTGCAAGGTCTGCAGAAATAACGCAGAATGGACTGCCTGGCTCTGAAGTATGCATGATCAAGCGCTCGTATCCTGCATGCTTTATGCTTGATAGAAGCTGGTCATTCTGCAGCGCATTCTTACCGCCGATAACCATCTTGCCTGAAGCAGTAAAAAACCAACGGTATTTCCTGAAATCTTCCATACACCCTCATGGAAAAGACATTTTTTAAGCTTGTGTATTGTGTACAGTGAACTTTCTAGCGCACTATAGTGTTAAAAGAGGCCTTCCTTGAGGACTTCAAGGATGAAGAAGTTCCCTCCGACATCCTGATTTGTCTGCGTGTCCCTGACATCGATGAACACTTTCTGTGTACATGTGGCAGTTCCTTTAGGCACGTTAATAATGACTCGTGCAAACGCTGTTGAGCCATCAAATTTATCGAATGAAAGCGGCTGGTCAAGTGCTGTCTTAAACATGCTGATTGTCTGTGCTTTGCCGATCTGTTTGACGCAATTCTGTCCTATGCCTTCCTCAATCTTCAGAGTGTATTTAAGGCGCTCACGCGTGGTCGGAGAACCGTCAAGTGTGCGTGCACCAATGGCCACCCCGAAATCTCCTGAATCAGGCTTAACTTTAGCGGTCTGGTCTGGTCCTAATCTGACCACTACATCCTCCCCTTCCTCTGCAAAGAGAGATGCTAATGCGTTAGTGACTTTATCATTTAAGTCATCGACGCTGGATGTTGCTCCTGTGAAGATTGTTCGTACCAAGATAAGACCTAGGATGAGCATGCTCATGCCCAGCACGAGAATAACGACTGTACCTATGGAGAGTTCAAGTGCGCCTTTTTTATTTTCTTTCATGGCGAGATAGGACTCAGCTGTACTTGCTGTATATATGAAGGAATGTTTGCGCAAGTGCCTGCAAGTGTACAGAGCTGGATTAACCCATACACTAAAATAATCACGCTTAAGAGCACTCCTACTGCGGAAAGCCAGAATCCCCACGATGCCCACGATGTCTGCATAACTCTGCGCTGTTTAGATGCAAGAATCATCCCGATTACCCCTAAGATTATTCCTCCAAGTGATGAGAGTACAATACTTAGTATGCCGAGCACTACTGCAGCTGTCCCGAAACTATTATCTGCCCGCAAAGAACCAGCAGGCTCACGCTCTTTCTTCATGGCATAGATATGCCGAGTGATTTTATAAACGTTGTGCTGGAAGAAGACTATTACCAGTACATCTCCCGTGAACTAAAAAGATCTAATGAGAATATCTTTGTGCTAAGATTCGTTAAATGGAGAACCCGCGTACAGCCGATGACCTCATGAGAAGACTATAGGTATTCCCTAATATCTTGTAAATATAGATACTAACTGGATTGCGTACTTTACCACCATATTCTTCTAATGCTTTATTTAAAGACAATACTGGGAGATTAGTGGGGAGAGATAAAATCTAGAAAGATAGATTAAGCAGCTAAAAGCTGCTGAATCCTGAAAATTCCTGGAGTCTATAGATAATCTGCTTGAATCTTGAGGTATCTTTGTATACCTCAAAATCGAGAGTGTAATTGGCTCCTTTATTCCCAAAGATTCTCTCAAAGTAGGAATTAACTTCATCTGAGATTCTTGAATCTTCATCTGCAATTATTCTCAAAGATGTTTCTGCATTTAAATCGGCAAGATTCCTCCTTGTGTAGTTTGCTGAACCTCCATAAATTATTACTTCGCCATCTGCCTTTTTGATAATAAGCAGTTTTGTATGGAATTGCTCGCCTTTTGTGTCATACCATCTAATTTGAATTTTTCCTGATGACTTCCTTGTTAATTCAAAGGCAACCTGCCTGTTTGGAATTCCGTTCTTTTCCCTTGCAAAAGCGTCTTTGTTAGAATCTAGAATTATTCTGATGCTCGCATTTCTTTCAGAAGCTGAAAGCAAGGCATTTACAATATCTCTGTCTGATAGATAGAACATTGCCAAGTCTATTGAATCGCCATCTCCTAGAGAGTTTAGGTCAGAGAGAATATTCTTCTTTATTTTTCCTTCTGTGAGAAGCTGGACTCTTAATTTTTTGTTATCGGTTATTGTGAATTTTTCAGGCATATATAATTCAGGAATGTCGAAGCCGGAGAACTTTGCAACGGCCCTTTCAGATTTTATTATTTCATCTCCAAAATCCCCCTTCACAATAAATCCTATATTTGAATGATAGCTGCTTGCAGAGTGAGGATTTCCTGATGTAACGAGTGAAGCTAATGAAGAATTTGAGTCTGCAACTATTACCTTTCTGTGATTGGCTTTCGTATTCATCAGCTTAAGGAATGAACGTATTGTAACATTCTTATCCGTTCTTCCTAGAGGATGCTTCAAAGTTCCAGAACCTTCTGTACCAAACCATTGAATATATGTGCGCCAGATGCTTGAATAATAGGGATTGGAATCCCTTAACTTTGTCAGATCAGTTATTATCACGCTTATTCCCCCTTCCTTAAGCGATTTTATCTCTTCAGATTCATATGAACCATAAAAATTATTTATTTCATCCGTTATAAAATAAATCTGAATGCCTGGATTTTCTTTCTTCTTTTCTATAAGTCTCTCTTGAAGCAAAGAAGCAAGGCCTATGAAATCGCGCTGGTCTGCATAATCTGTGTTGAAAAGAAACATGTCAATAACTATGAATTTTTGAGCATTATCAATTATAGAAAAGACATTGCTGAATATCTCCTGCTCATGCATTTTAGAGCCGTTGGATGATTGATATGTTATATCATAAAGAAATTCAAGGTCATCCTCCGAAACCGAGTATATCTGGCCTTCATAGCTTATCCCTTCAGGAAGGGGCTTGAAAGTATTAATTGCCGCAATAAGAGCCCAGAGAACAATTATAAAGAGAAGAATACCTAAAGAAACCCTTCTTTTACTTACACTCACCACCTCTTTCTTCATAGTACTTGTATCATTCTCCAAAGTTTATAATATCTCTTATCAAAGCAATCTTATCATAATCTAATAGAAGAACATGGCTTGAATTGTTGTACCATTTTAGCTCTTTAACGCCTGAATTAACATTTTCATAAATAACTTCTGCACTTTTCTTTCCGGCTGTTGGATCTTTCATTGAATGAGCTATGAAAACTGGCTCGTCTATCTTATTCAGATTATCTCTGGACTCATCTATAAATTGAAATGAATCTCTTATTGGCTGGTACGGCATGTTCCAGTATGCAACATGGATTTCTCTCCCTTCTGGATTATTTATCTGTGCAATCTCGATCTTCTTGTTATAGTGGACAAATGGTGTGAATAGGTATATGAAAGTCCTAAGAGGAAGAACTCTTACAACCTTGTAAGGCATGTAAATAAAAGAATTCAATGCGAAGATAGCATTCAGCTCATTTTCTTCAGCAAGCTTCAATACTATCGGAACCGACAGCGAGGAGCCTAGAACGTTTACCTTGTTGCATTTTCTCTGTACTTTAAGCAGTTCCTCAGAGATTTGCAAGTACCAATAATCTAGATTTTTTCCAAGAAGTTCTGAGGGAACCTGTGAATGACCTTCGAGCAAGGGAACAAATACTGTGTGATTTAAGCCGATGTTAATCTCGTGCGCGAGTTCGCTCATTTCCAGAGGAGTTGCTACATAGCTGTGGATAAGAAGCCAGCATGTTTCATTATCTCCTTCTATAGAAAAAGCAGATGCATTTTCTATAAATTCAGATTCATCATAGCTCCAGTATTTCAAATCTCTAGAATCAATTTTTGACTTCTGAAAGATGCCCGTTTCTATAGATAAATTGATAATGAAGATTGCCACTATGGTTAATAATACTGCTAGATATTTCATCTTTGATCTTGCTTGCGCTTTCATCTAGAGGATAATGAAGGTAGATATTTATTCCAAATGGGAGTGGAGGGAATCGAACCCCCGACACCACGAGCTTCAGTCGTGTGCTCTCCCACTGAGCTACACTCCCACTGGTAGCTCAAGGGTTCCGAGAGGTTTTAAATGTTATTAATCAGACGCAGGAGGAATAAGATCTGAATTATAGAATGGATCAAAACGTGAGACTTCCTGTTCGAATTCCCTGAACAATCGATCATAGTTCTCAAGGATGTTCTGAGGCACCGTCTGCTCATAGGCAGAGCGGATTCTCATAACTGCCTCATAGCTTCCTGCGTGATCATTGAATACTAGATCCAAGTACTTAGAATCTCCATATATGCCTGATCTTTCTGAGTATATGTCGCTTTGCCATGCTTCCTGGATTGGCGCTTCCTCCCTGCGCATGTTTTTCAGTTCTGTTTCGAGCCAACTACTATAGCGTAGAATATTTTCAGTGTAATGCAGCTCAAGATTCTTGCGGAAGCTGGCTTCGATCGTGAAATATCCGGCTCTCCAACGCTTCATTGCATCAAGTTCAGTATGTACTCTCTGTTTGAATGCAGTGAACATCATTTAGACTATATGCTCCTCTATTTAAATGCGACAATGGCTCTTCGCGCAGCTCCAAAGTGCTCAGTCATATTATCTCTAAAATTCTTAGTCCTATAGAGAGGATCAATTGTTCCTTCAATTGTTCTGGCTTCTTGATTGATAGAAAGAGCGACTACGCTGTCTTTTCCTTCGAATGTGACTATATATGCTCCTTGGGAAGAGCCTTCTCGGACAACTTTTGATGCTCCTGAAATCTCAAAATACTCTCTCACTTTTGCGTCTAATTCAATAGGTGTAGGTATTTGTTCAACTGCTTCTAAAGAGAATTTCTCAAATCTTTCTGGAACCTCGCCTGAAAAGAGCACTCCATCTTTAGCTCCGAATGCTGATTTGAGATAGCTCCCTAATGTTCTGTCTTCATCCATGCCTTTAGATTATCTCTTTATTTAATTACTTTTTGGTAGAAGTATGTGAGCCAGTGTAGGCCAGATTCTGTCAGACCTCGCCATGAAGCGAACGGTCTGTGCTGACATCTGTCTCTGCGTGCGGCTAAGGCACTTGCATCCACGAAGACAGCCGTTTCATCTTATCTTAAAGGCATGCTCCCCGCATGGATCATTGCGCACTTCAAGCAGTGCCGTTTCTGTACTGGAGCTTAACCTTGCGGCTATCTGTCTTTCAACAGGTCGTGTTTTCTACAACCTTTCTTACAAGAAAGGTTGTAGGATGTCCGGACCTTCCTCAGGAAGAACGAGTATACGCTCATTCGCTGATTGAACAGCACTTCCCGAAGTCAGCTCACTGGCTCACCTAGAAGAGGTAAAAACAGACCTTATAAATCTATTCTTTGGGTCTCAAGAAAAACAAGAGTGCTGCAAGCACAAGCAGAAGCACGGCGCCGCTGACAAGCTGGACAGCAGAGATACTAAATGCCTGACCTACTTCCTTGAAAAAGACGAGCTTTTCCACGACTCTGATGAGAAGCAAGATGATAATACAATTGATGATTGCTCTATTCTTCACTGGATTGTTCCAAGCAAAGAGAGCAAGTAATGCTATGCCGAGCATGTATGCTCCTAATATGCGGATGATATGCGATGCCTGCGGATCCAAAGTAAGAGATGCTCCATAGAAAGCACTTGATGCGTTGAGTGCAGTCTCTCCGCCAATAAGTGCAGCAAGCCCAAGTAAAGTGTACCCTAAGATAATGACTGATAAAACTATGCGTAGTGCTAGGAATGGAGTGCCTTTCTGTCTTCTTTGTTGTTTCTTTTGTTGTTTCATTAGAAGAATCCTGCAACCCCTATGAAGCATGCGCCGAAGCCCACTAGCAATAGAAGGAATGCTGCCAAGAAGAATGCGCTAGACTTGATACTATCCTTCTTGAAGATGTATACAATGCCTAAAATGGAGTTGATGAGTGCCTGAATTGGATAAAGGAAGAGAAGAAATCCTAATTTCTGTATAAGCAGCAATGCAATGACATAGTAGATAAGGAAGATGATAAAGTTGACTCCCAGAATCTTCTTGAATGGAGATGCTTGTTCTTCAGCAACAGCATTCTGGACATACACACCTTCAGAGGGCATATCTGGCATATCTTATCAAAAGCGCGTTGTTATATAAACCTTCGGTTATCGATAGAAGATATTCTGGACATCAAACGGCAGAACTCTACCTTCACGCGCAATATGGACGCATGAACGCTTTACCACTCTAACGTCGAAATCATACGCGTCGCTGAAACGTATGCCAAGAACCTGAAAAGTGTCTTCTATGTTTAGTGGACCTAAGAAGCTCCGAGCAGCATCAAAAAAAGATTGCTCTTTGAAAAGCCTGGCTGCAAGAGCCTCCAATTCAGGATGCTGAGTGAAGGCTACTGTTCTTCTCAATCCTGCATCTTCCAGAAGTATCTTTGGTTTTACCTTTCCACTGATTGCGTATGCTCTGCCTTTATATTTTAATGCAAATCCCATAAATAGCGCATCTGGATTGCAGGGAGCAGGAATTAAATCATCGAGAGCAAAGACACTGCTCTGTGTTGCTATCTCTCTCCGCAATTCTGATAGAGTGAATCTCTCGGTTAGAGGATTATATTGCTCACTTCTTCCTGCTGCTTGCGTTGGCTGAAAATTAACTCCCCGAACTGCTTTCTGCTGCACTCCAAAATCAATTAATCTCCCAATCTCATCTGTATTGGTCCCTTTTTGCAAAGTAGAAACAAGAATTGTTGAGATGTCATATTTATTTACTCTTTCCACTGCCTGCTCTCGTATCTTAGTTAAATCAGCCCCGCGTATCTTTCTCAGCGCATTCGGTTTGAATGAGTCGAACTGCAGATAGATTCCAAAATCTTCTCTTTGCTCTGCAAGCCGTGCTGCAAAGTCGGCATCAGTTGCTAAACGTATCCCATTTGTATTCACCATCGTAAACTTAAATTTACCTTTAGACTCTTGCACAATTCTGAAGAAGTCGGGATGCATTGTTGGTTCTCCGCCGCTAATCTGCAAAACATCTGGTCTGTCTGGGAGGTTTGCTACTTGCTGCATTGTTTCAAGAATCTCTGATAACGGCAGGTGAGAACCGTGATCTGGACCAGAAGCGGCAAAACACGTGGGACACTGTAAATTGCATCGGTCAGTCACTTCTAAGACTGAGACGCATGAATGCTGACCATTTATGTCTGAGACATATGTACGAAATTCTTCTTTAGTAAGAGGTATATCTGACCTTGCAATATTCTCTGCTCTGAAACTCTTAACTTTTGTATAGTATGTTGGATCGTCTGAGAGCAGGACTTTCTCATCAGGATGCCCATGATCAGCGTTCTTCTTAATAAGATACGTATTATCTCCCTCAGAATGCACGCTTGCCCTGACAGGAGCAAGGCATCTCTGTCCATTAACTGTGTGTGCGCAGAGACTTACCGTTCTCTCCTCAGACATATTTTGTAGATCTTGTTCCATTCGAGTGTATCCCGTCAATAAAGAGTATCTTTCCATAATACAAAGCACCTATCAAACTGGCTAGTTGTATTGCTGATAATCCTGCTGCAAGTGGGATGGCTGGCTTTATAAATTCTATCAAGAATCTGAAAACAAGATATGAGAAGATGAATATCTTGAAGAGAGCTCCGTTCTTGAGCGTATCTTTCTTATCAGCTCTGTACAATCCAATCCATATTCCTATAAGAAATATAATCTCATATAAAGATGTTGGATGACGAGGTATGCCATCTCCCTGATCAAATGCCCATGGAAGTGTTGAATGAATGCCTACTGTTCTATCGCTGACTCCTGTCAGAAGACAGCCGATTCTTCCAATAATCATTGCCAAAATAATCGGAAAGGTGAAGAGATCTCCAGTTGGTTTCCTTTCCTTGATGAGCTTCTTAGTTATTTCTACACCGATGATTCCTCCTAACAGGCCTCCGACAATAGTCTGCCCCTGGAAGTAATACAGAATGGAGGAAGGATTCAAGAACAAGGCAGGATTCTCAAGCGCAGCAAGCAGTCTTGAGATAAGGAGAGCGCCAATCGCTGCGCCGATTAATAGATAAATCCTTCTTGTTGGAGACATAAAGTCTCCTTTTCTCTCTCGAAGCTTAAGATAATAGCTAAATCCAAGATAATAGGCAAGCAGATCAAATATAAGATGGGATGGAATACGTATCTCTCCTAAGACAAGATCGAGAGGAAAGGTCACCATATTTATGCAGGGTTTTCGCTGTTAAAAATGTTTAGCACCTCTTAGATATCTTCTCGTGACTCTACTTCCTGCATTGCTCTCGTGAATGCTTCATACGTGCTCAAGTATTCTTGCAGGAGATTCCCCAAGCCGAGCTGATGACAATCTGTCGTCCGTGTCTGTATGTATCGTCGGCACGCTGCCCGCTGCTCTGCAATCCCTTCTCTCTGCTCCTGATGCGCATAAGGGGATTCTAAATCTCTGAAGAGGTACAATGCAGGTAAACTGTAGTGGTTTTCTTCTCTAACCTCTTCCAATTCTTCTATATCGCCCGCCAGTTCGGCAATCTGTGTTTCCAAGAGCGCCTCAAGCTCAGCGCTTTCCTCCTTAGTATCTCTCTGCTGATGTGAGGTGCTCTGCCTGATACCTTCCTTGAGTCCTTTGACATGGATATGCAGCGATCTCCACCAGCGCGTGAGTAGATTCATGCTATGCCGAGAATTGATGAGTGATGAGCGGGAGAGGAAGAGCCTTCTTTTCTGGCTTTGCCTTTGAGATTGTTACCTGAAGCTGATCTTCCTGCTCGTAAACGAACTTCTCAATGAAGGCGAGCAGGCAGGCATTCGAGCAAAAGTGCTTTAGAATCGATTCGTGTCTAAATTCAGACGATGCCTTGAATTCAAAATTCGTTAAGGAACGCCAGCCAAGACTGTAAGGCACTTCGGAACCGTGCGTGAGAGACTGGCTCTGCTTACTGCAGTGATCACAGAGGAAGACTTCTTTTTTTGCCATGCTTTGATACATGCGAAAGAGGGCTTTTAAAGATTGTGCAAGTTCTTACTCGAAGAAGAGAAATCAATCTAGTAATATTCTCACTTTTAATTCTAATCTTGCTGCGACCCTCTCTCTTGTCTCTTGATGAGGTATTGCTTTAACAAAAGCCAAAAAAGCTTTCTGAAAATCACTATATGCTTGGGTTACCTGAGAGCTGTCAGTTGTTCCATCCCATTGTAAATGAGGGGAAGATAAACTATGGGCTTGCTGCGCTCTGTGACCATCAAAAATAGATAGATATTCTAAGACTATCTCTTCTTCATCGCTGCCCACAGTCTCATAAGGTCTTTTGCCCTTCATATTCATTAAAATGCCTATTACTGGCTTATTTAAAGTTTATCTTCAATTTCTACTACTAATTTAGAGTAAAATCCTTAGCTTTGTTAATAAGATTAGAATTCTTAACAAATGATTCTCTAAAGAATCTTTAGAAGCGCAAAATCATAAAGCGCGGAGGAAGGCGAATGTGGAAGCGGATAATCAAATTTAAGGCTATTAGTAGCTGAGTGCTGAGCCCCTCGCGTTCTCGGGATTTACACACCAGCTCTATCAACGTCATCTTCTTTGACGGCCTTCGTTGTCTCGTCTTGCGGATGGCTTCGTCCTTAGATGCTTTCAGGACTTATCCATACAGTGCGTAGCTACACGGCCTGCTTCATAACAACCGTTACACCAGCGGCACCCGAGTACCGTTCCTCTCGTACTAGATACTCGTTCCACTCAGACAACAGCGCGCCTAGTAGATATCATACAAACTGTCTCGCGTACTTACCTTTAACTTATTTATTTGTTAAAGAGTGGACTATACCTTGTTCTTGTTTTGCAACAAGACATCAGCGTGTTACCTGTATTATAGGAATTTAATTCCTCGAAGTTCATCTAACTTCTTCGACAAGTCTTGATTTTTTGGAACTGACGGTTCCTATCTTAAACTTTAGGTCTAAGAAATCAAAGTCTCTACGGGGATGAATTAATTTCTACCTTTTCTTGAGTAATAAATATCTTGACAAACAGGATACATTATTCTTGCAGACCATGGTAGATAAGCTCCTATTCCAACAAGAGCCATTTTTTCTAAACCACACAATTCTCCTACAATAAATAAAGAAGCTCCTGCAATAGCCGCCTTACCTAAAGATTTCTCTTTATATAAAGCATTTATTGCTCTACTTTTTCTGAAGTCTTCCATAATATTATCTTTAGCAGTTCATATTTAAATTTATTCATCTTCCCTCGGAATTGCCATATACAACTTTTATTGCATAAGGTTTCTCCGATATGAGCTGATTTTATTTTTCGTCGAATCGCTTCGACGCAACGCCGCGTTTTTGATAGTTGCGGTTCGATACAGAATCTGTTAGCTTCTTGTTTACGTTCTTAACCCAGCTAACGATCCCTTTTAATGCGTGAACTCCGACACCCTTGGTTGCTTGTGCACAACCAGGATAGGAAGAGCCGACAGCGATGTACCAAACCGCGCCGTCAATATGAACTATCGGGCGCGACAAGCCTGTTATCCTTGGGGTACCTTTTCTGTCACACACGAGCCCTATTAAAAGGCTACGTGGGGTCGCTAGGCCCGACTTTCGTCTCTGCATTCTTTGCTGTGCGAAATACAGTCAGGTGAGCTTTTGCCCTCGCACTCAACTCCAGATTTCCAACCTGGATGAGCTCACCATATAGGCCCTACGGATATCTTTTCCGCAGGGTGCCGCCCCAGCCAAACTGCCCGCCTGTTGGTGTCCCCTCCCGGGTGAGCAGCTCTAAGAAGTATGAGTAGTGTTACATTGTCGCCGAAGCTCCTACCTACGCTATGCATACCCCTTAAAGCTACAACAACAAGTTGCAGTAAAGGTCCACAAGGTCTCCGCTTCCCACTAGGCGTCACCGGCATTTTCACCGGTCAGTGAGTTCAGAAGGTTCTGGTTGGGGACAGTGACCACCTCGTTAAACCATTCATGCACGTCTCCATTCAGAAGACAAGGCATTACGCTCATTTGTGTTACTTTCGCTCCATGCCTTGTAGACATGAAACTACAAACCATAATTATAAATTAATTATGGCGAGTTAATTATTTATTAACTGCCTTATATCGCTATAAGGATCGGAACATATCTTCACTTTCGTGTCTATCGTATGTTCTCTGGGGATTCTAGATATCTCAAATTTGGTTTTCTATTCATATTTGAAATTAATTGTGCAATTTCATCAAGACCATCTTTTGTTAGATGTCTTTGATTATTCATTAATTTAATAACTTCTGAAAAAATTTCGAAATCTTTTCTTTTTGAAGTTCTTAAATTATTAATCTTGAAAAAATCTACAATTTTATTTAAATTACCAAGCCCTCTTACTCTGAATTCTTTTCTTGTTCCATTTTTGTCTGTTCTATTAATTTGAACAGATCCAAATCCGAAGTAATCTTTTATTTTGTGTAAAAGAATTTCGTCTTT
>JACPXY010000057.1 GCA_016196285.1 Candidatus Pacearchaeota archaeon
AGATAGGAAAAGCCGGCACTTATGACTATAATGCAGCAGGAGGACAAGCGATTGGAGGCAATGTGTCGATTGGAATTAAGCGCATTCAGGATTGCAGAACTTCACCGTGCAAGGAATTGAACAGTTCTGATTATAACTCAAAAACTCTTATTGTCAATGCATCGAGCCCATGGTATTGGAGCAGTACAGTTAATGACACCAGCGGCTATATACTGCGCATCAATAAGAGTGATGGGCTGTGGGGAACTGGATGGTATTCTGTGCTTCTTGATATCAATGGCACTGAAACTGGATGGGCATGGTTCAATACAATTGCATTCTATGTAGACGCGAGACCTACTGACGTGAACGGTACAAATTGGCGCTATAACATCAAACCACGGGAGACTATGTACTTTAATGTGAGCGTCACCAAAAGCTATAAGGGATGGAATACTGCTTATAATATAAGTGATTACATCAATGCAAGTATCAATGATTCTGTGCTCTGGACATGGGACTATACGACTTCCAAATCACGCGAGTTCAGATATCCGGAAGACTTTAATGTCAGTATCATTAACGCAACAGGTTTAACAGTCGTGCGCAATAAACTGCTTAATGTGAGCAATTTGAACGGCAGCTGGCCGACTGGCTATTACTGGGGAGAACTAAAGATGAAGAATAATGACAATGAGACCTCGACTTCTTGGCTCTGGTTCAGCGTCCAGCCATTCAGAGTTGACCTTTCTTCATCATCGTATGAGATAGACAGCGACAATTGCATTAATGCTACAAAGACAATCCGTGAGCCTGACTGGTATACTAATAAAGCACTGACTGGAAACTACAGCATCATCGGTGTTACAGAGAATGTCTGGTCCGGCTCTTCATCTTCAATTATTAATTATACTAATTACACTACTCGTTCAAATAATGGAACTACGTCAGTGCAATTCTGTCCGAACAGCGGGAAATGGGGAAGCGGAAGCTGGGGCGGATATCACTATCTCAACGTATTGGTGAAGGACAATCTAGAGAATACTACTCAAACCGGCTGGCTCTCCTTTAGAACATTGCCATTCAGGGTGACATGGAACGTGATGAGCGGCACTGATACTCTTAAGAGCAAGGATATTAATGTCTCTGCAAATATTATCAAGCCCATCAGCGGCACAGCGACTGTCGCGAACCTGACTGGCCTGTATCAATTGAGATATGACAGTTCAACTAACTTCATTAATACAAAGGAGACTTATGACTTTACTGTTTACTATGGAAATGGTACAGGCAATGCGACATGCAGTTCTTCATCTGGAAGCGGAAACTGTGTCGTTAACGGAAGTGTTTCTCGGATTCTGGTTGATGCACCTTCCAATGGCTGGAGACAGGGAAGCAATTACTTGAGTGCAGAATGGACTGACTCAAGCGGTACAACAGTGCAGGATTATGCAACTATTTATATCAATGGCCTTGAGTCGTATAACGGCTATTTTGACAGCGTTGACTCAAACGGAAACTGGAAATCAGGATTCTCTCCTGATGCAAATGTCACGATTAAACTTACAGTACGAAATACCTCTTATTCAAATGTTGGAGCTAATATCACTTCAGTGCAATATGCCCTATATAGTGGCGGATGTTATAGCGATTATTGCTCTTCGTTTACTTCTGCTACATGGAGCATTATATCCGGCGGTTCAGGAAGCCAGCTTGATAACGGGCAGGGAGTCTTGACTCTTGCGAAGCCAAGCGGCGGTTGGACAAAAGGAACATATACTGTAAAAGCGGCTGTATCCGGCAGTGCAGGCACGGCAACAGTTACTGGAGGCCACTTCGCTGTCAAAGACCTAGTAGGTCCTAATATTACTATCAGCTCGCCTACTTTGAATCAAACATTAACCACTACTAACTTCTCCTTTAGCGCAACAACGACTGAAGATTCAGTCTGCTCCGTATATTCAGTTGCGTATGGAACTTTCCAGCAATGGTATAATTGTGCGACATCATCTTCTAATTCAACTACAAGCTTGATTGATGCGTGCAATTACACTTATTATGGTATTGCTAATAATACAGTATATCAGGCAGAGTACCTGTATCAAAATTCTTACTCATTCTATAACAATACTTATTCTACATGGGGTTCTGGCTCGTATATCTCAACTGGTGGGACGACGCATACATTCACGATGAATGCAACTCGCTGGCGAAGTCAGGCTTACGGAATGCATGTCACCTGCTATGACAGCGATTACAACAGTGGCAATGCATATACTGCATTCAGGATGAACATATGAAGATTCTGATTGCACTTTCTCTTTGCCTGCTCATGCTTCCTGGTGCTTTTGCTGCTGCCAGCTTTACAGTAACTAACCTGGCATGTACACCTAGTGAATCAGCACTTGCGAGCAGCTTTTCTTGCACAGCGACTATCAGGAATGCAGGTGATAGTTCAGGAAATGTAGGAACTGTAACCTTGTATCCTGATTCAGATGATTGGCTCGAAGATTCGAATTATCCTAAGACAGTCAGCCAGAGTGTAAGCCCTGGAGAGTCTGTTGAAGCAACTTTTACAGGGCTTGTTGCCATAAAAGCAGGAGAGTATGGATTCAGCGAGGTCAGGATTGATGATGTGTCTGATACTTCAAGCACAGTGACTGGAGTGAGTGTTAATAACATTGACGTTGTGCTCTCGCTTTCAAACTCGAAGTCAAGCACTACGACTGGAGATACTTTTACTTCTACGACAAGCGTGACAGCAGGCGGGAATATTGATGTTACTCTAACTTTTGCAGTTGATTCAGGAGGCTGCAGCATCGGCAATGAAGATTCGCAGAAGACCATCAGCGGCATGCAGAATGGCAATCTGCAATCACGCTCGTGGACTGTCACCATGGGCACTTCAGGCAATTGCGTTTATACATTGTCTGCCTCAGCAACCGGTTCTGGAGGAGTTGCAACTAAGACGGACTCGACACAATCTTCAGTTACATGCTCTAATTGCTCTACTTCTTCAAGCTCTAGTTCAAGTTCATCATCTAGTTCAGGTGCTGGCAGCGGCGGGGGAGACAGCAGCACAGTCAAAGCAAGTGTCGGCGAATTGACTGCAAGTACAACTGTTGACTTTGGGAACAATGAGAAGATACTCTTTGCCCTGAACACAGAGAACCATTCTATCCGCATCACTAATTTCAGTGTTATTGCAGTGACTTTTATTGTCGCAAGTACTCCGCAGGAATTCACGCTTGGAGTCGGCGGGACTAAAGACGTTGATTTCAATGGTGATGGAGCGATTGACCTTACCGTGAAATTAGTTTCAGTCAATGTCTTGACAAAGCAAGCAAAAGTTATGCTGACTCGCCAGGCAGGAGCAGAGGCATTAGGCGGAGATGATGCTGTTTCTGGCGCAGAATCTGAACAGGGCGAGAGTGATTCACAAAAAGGCACAGGAATAACTTCAGAGGAGATTATCACTGCGCTCAAGAAAGCAGGATTACCACTCATTATTATTATTGTCGTCATTGGTGCTACTCTTGTTATAGTCTGGCTCATCCGCCACAAGTCGCCATGGAGACGCTTTGATGATTTCTCACATAGAGTTAGTTGGAAGCAGAAGAAAGGATTAAAAGATTGATGAGTTTAAATCTTGCAATGCACAGATTTAAATAGCCTCTTTTTTTAAAGAGGATAAGCGTATGAGAGATAGCTAGACTATTTCTCCTTATGTTATATACCAATGGAATCATTTGCAAGACTCGGTCTTCAGGCTGAGCTTATTCGTGCGTTGGAAGAAGCTGGTTTCAGCGCTCCACGAGAAATTCAAGAAAAAACAATTCCTTTAGCTATTGCTGGAAAAGATATTATTGGCGGCAGCGCTACTGGTTCTGGAAAGACGCTTGCATTCGGCGCAAGCATTATTGAACATGCTGTGCCTGGAAAGGGCGTGCAGGCATTAATCTTAACACCTACACGTGAGCTTGCCGAGCAAGTTGCATCTGAGCTTGACCGATTCTCAAAGTACAAACGGCTTGCTGTTGCTGCAGTATATGGCGGAGTAGGCATCGAGCCGCAGATTCGCGACCTGCAGGATGCAGATATTGTAGTAGGCACACCTGGCAGGATATTAGACCATCTAGAACGCAGAACTCTTAAGCTGCAAAAGCTGAAAGTATTGGTATTAGATGAGGCTGATCGGATGCTTGATATGGGGTTCATCGAGGATGTGACTTCTATCATTGAAGCGTGTCCTAAGGAACGACAAACTATGCTATTTTCAGCTACTATTAGTCCTGACATCCAGCACATTGCTAATTCTCACATGAAAAATCCTGCCTATATTGCAGTTGAGCAGTATGTTGATGCAAGCAAGCTGAAACAAGTTTATTATGATACTCCTCAGGACATGAAATTCTCGCTCTTATTGCACTTGATGAAACATGAACATACTGGTTTGGTTATGGTATTCTGCAATACACAGAGAACAACTGATTTTGTTGCAAACCATCTGAGTGAGCATGGTATTGAAGCAACTGCTATTCACGGAGGATTGACGCAGGCAAAGAGAAGCAGAATCATGGAGCATTTCAAGTCAAACAGAGTTTCTGTATTAGTATGCACTGATGTTGCTGCGCGCGGTTTAGATATATCTGATGTTAGTCATGTTTATAATTACGATGTGCCCATGTCGAGCAAAGAGTATGTGCACCGCATCGGAAGAACAGCGCGGGCAGGAAAGGAAGGCATGGCAGTCACTATTGTGTCAAATCGAGATTATGAGAATTTCAGGGCAGTGCTACGCGACCCTGACTTGCATATAGAGCAATTGCCGATGCCTGAAGCGGAGAAAGTTTTTGTCAAGTTCTCTGGCGGCAGAGATGAGAGGAGAGGTTTCGGAAGAGGCGGATCTGGCGGAAGGAGCAGAGGCGGTTTCGGAGGCAGACGCTTCGGTGATCGACCGAGAAGTTCTGGAGGCAGAGGCGGTTTCGGAAGACGCGATGGCAGCCGCAGTTCTGGAGGCCGTTCTTTTGGAGGTTCACGCGAGGGCAGTCGTGGAGGATTCGGAGGCAGAAGCAGATTCGGCAGCAGTAGTGGCAGAAGCGGCGGTTCTGGAGAGCGGAGCAGCAGAAGCTCTTTCAGGCGCAGGTTCTAGATTCATTTTTAGATGTTCATCCCGCAGCTTGCTGCAGGAATCAAATTGTATAGCCCCTTTTATTTACCACTAGCTGATGTTTATCTTCTCTTTCTACTAATTCTAAAATACTATGATATAAACTTCCACCTCAAAACGATAAATAAAATCTTCAGCTACTCTGGATTCTCAGATCTCGCAAAACAGCAATACTATCTCCCAATCAATTCTGACAGCGTTTTCTGCTCGGAAGCAACAAGGCAGGCATCCGCCAGCTCGGCAAGTTCATTAAGAGTCTTGCACTGCATTACCTGCTGGCGCATCTTTGCTGAACCTTCGATATTTCTGAAGAACTTGGCTGTAATGTACTTTATTCGCGACAGGTCAGTAAATGAGAAATCTCTGCAATAGTCCAGATACTGTTTGAGGTAATGGAGATTCCGCTTGAGATCAAAAGGAATTATCTCTCCAGTCTTGAGATAGCGGTTGATTCTGTAAAAGATGTCTGGATCGCCGATTGCTGCACGGGCAATCATACATGCATCTGCAATCTTCAGCATGGCTTCTGCCTGCTTTCCTGAGGTTATATCACCATTTCCTATTACTGGTATGGAAATACTGGATCTTACTTTCTTAATCCATGACCAGTCTGCGGGCACATCGTTGCCGTGATGAGCAAGTCGCGCGTGAATCGTCAGTGCATCAGCTCCGGCTGATTCAATGAGCTTCGCGGTTTCAAGAACAGTATTATTCTTGAATCCAAGCCTGATTTTTGCAGTAACAATTAAGCCTGCTGATTTTAGTATCTTAATTATCTCTCCTATCTTCTCAGGGTTATTCAGAAGATAGGATCCTGCTTCACTGCCTACTATCCGCGTCGAAGGGCATCCACAATTAATATCAACGAGATCATAGTCTTTCAGGTAAGGAATTGCTTTCTTGAAGTGTTCTACTTTGGAGCCTGTAATCTGGATGCCGATTGGCCTCTCTCTTTCTGTAAACTGCATAAGCTTCTTCGTCTTTGCATTCTCGTGAATGATTGCATCAATATACAACATCTCAGTATAGGTAAGTGAAGCACCAGCTTCTCTGCAGATGAACCTATAAGGAAGATCAGTCACCTCAACCATCGGCGCTAGCAGTATGGGCTCTATTTTTATCTTGCCTATCTGAAGATATCTAGGTTTCATAGCGAGATGGAGAGGGGAGATTATTTAAGTGTGACTCTCTTCAATATAAGATGCCTTCCCTTAGGTTTTTTGTTCGTGCTATATCTATCTTATTTCTTATTCTTATTGCAGCTTCTTTTATC
>JACPXY010000058.1 GCA_016196285.1 Candidatus Pacearchaeota archaeon
AATTAGTATGATTGAATGCGTAATTGCTGCTATTATCAGCTACACGGTAGTTCCAGAAGAACGTTCCTTGATGTGGCAAGGCAACACTGATATTTGTGCTGTTAGAGATGCCATCAAGCACACGGAAAGTGGTATTTACCAGTGCACTTGCATTCCAGAGATAGAAGGTTGCATTTGCCAGTCTGAAGTTATCAGCAAATGTTGCGTTGAAGCTTACATTACCATTAGTGAAGCTGCTTCCATTCAGAGGCGCTTGCAAGTATACGGCAGGCAGAGAAGTATCAGGAGCAACACCTGCACTCTCTCCGATGCTGTAAGTGCTAAATCCAGAAATATTAAACCTGACCGTGCCTGCGTTCAGTGAAGTAAAGTTATTGCAGGCAGGAATCAAACAAGTAACACCATCACGCAGTACCGCAGGATTGATGAATCCAGTGCCAATGCCGTACAAAGTAATGTTTGCGCTTCTATTTAGACCAGGCTGTGAGGAATTAGCAAAGATGCTATTATTCCCAATAGCAATATCTAAGCTCAGATTCTGTCCAGTGCCATTAAGAGTAGCAAGGAAGAATAAGTCTCCTTCATTTGTATCTGAGAAGTATACAATACCTCCAACACCAGTAAAATTATACCTATTCAAATGTGTATCAAGCAATAGAGTATAATTAATACTCGCGCTTTCGAAGTCAATATCGAAGAATGAGGCATTAGTTCCTGATACAAACACGGCATCGAAGGTCGTATTGCGCGATGATGCACCCTGTAAGCTAATTGCATCTTTCCGCGAAGATGTAATGCTTGCATTCTTGAAAATAGTATAGGCGCTGCTTGATATAGTTATTCCAGCTCCAGCAGTATTAGCAATAGTAGTATTGTAGAATGAATTCTGTGTGCTGTTTGACTCAAGGTACACAGCAAAACCGTCATTGCCGCTTGCAGTATTATTGACTGCAGTTGCATTCAAGAAAGTATTATTGCTGCTGCTGCTCAGATAAAATCCATATATATTCAGGTTAGTAGTGCTGTTCACAAAAGTGTTGTTAAAGCTAGAAGAGAGCGAGATGCCTTTGTCAGTATTAGAAGTTGCAGTAACTCCTGCAAACGTATTGTTATGACTAGCAGTCAAGCTTAAACCATCATCATTGCCGATGCTCGTAAGAGCAGCAAAGAAAGTATAATTTGCATTTGAGAGAACAACTCCCAAATCACTATAATTAGTAGTGCTATTAACAAATACATTATACAAAGAGGAAGAGAGAGTAATGCTGCTGCCTGAACCTTCGCCGAGTGACCCATCAGAAACACCAGTAGTATTTACAAAGGTATTGTTATGTGATCGAAGCAAAGCAATGCCGTCATCATACTGGGAGCGAGTTGTTACGCCAACAATCGTATTATTGTGGCTTTGATGGAGGTACAGGCCTGCAGAGCCGTAGTTTTCAACAAAAGTGCTATAGCGCAGGGTGGTAAAGCTTGAGTTCAAGAGGCGCAGTCCATCTCCAGAGCCTTCGCCAGTGCCTCCGCCACCATTGCCAGTCATAGAAGAGCCTAGGATAGTAGCATTGTAAGATCCATCTAAGATAAATCCATCCCTATTATTATTATTAAACGAGCTATTTTCAACTGTCAGATTTCTGCTATGATATACAAGCAGACCTCGATAATTGCTGACAAAAGTAGAAAAGGATATATTAGTGTCTGCACTTGCATTGATTACTAGTCCATAGCCTATATCTCCCAGCTCTCCATCAGCAAAGTTTTCAAAATGCACTTTATTGAATCGTGTAGCATTACTAGAGGTAAATACTCCTCCATATACTCCTTCTTTGAATTGATCTCTTGTAAAGCTGAGGTCATTGCTCCAATTCGAGACAAAAGCCATCTGATTGTGCTCAAGAACATTATCAGAGAATGTATTTGAGGGGCTGCGTATCAACACAATGCCTATTCCGCTGCTTGGTACAGTCTCATCAGCAACAAAGAACCTAATAAGCGAGACATTATTCCCAGAGAAAGTATTGTCCCTGCTCTCCATCAAATATAAGCCACTAGAAGAGTGATTAATAATTGTATTGTTGCGGAGGGTATTGTTATGCGACATATTCAAGTAGACTCCTTCTTTGAGATTTCGTGCAACACTGGTTCCTGAGATAGTGGTATTTTGTACGCCAGGAGCCAGATAGATTCCTTGTAAGGAATTATACTCTGACAACGAAAGGGTAATATTATTATGGCTTCCATTCACAAATATGCCTTGCAGTGTATTAAGCCGCGTCTCGCTTGCCTCAAGCGTATTTGAAGCTGCTGTTTCAGTAAATGAGATGCCATACTGTGAGTTAGAGCTCAAATTGCTTCGAACAATTCTATTAGAGCTTCCGTTGGAGATTGCAGCTCCTCGTGTATTGTTCGTTGACCAGAGAGAACCGATGACATTCTCAGAGCTTGCATTAATCAAGATGCCGAACACAGTATGCCTTGAATCAACATTTGATAATTCATTTCCGCTCGAGCTTTCTGCAATCTGCACGCCTGCAATACTATTCATATGCGTAATAGCAGAAACAACATCATTGTTCGAGCTTGCATTAATCAGGATTCCTACTTGAGAATTATTGCTTGCATTTACTCTGCGCAAAAGGTTCTCGCTTGAACTTGCAAGAACCTGAATTCCGTATGTGTTATTATGCGCCCTGATATTGAATAGTTCATTGATGATACTGTTCCTAAGAACAATACCTGTATTAACATTGTAGCTCACACTTACATTAGATAAAAGAGAGATATTTGTAAGATTCAGCAGGATGCCTTCATTGAAGTTGGTTACATTAATATTCTGGATAGTAACATTCTGCGCTCCCCTCACGTGAATGCCGTAATCTATTCCCGAACGGTCGCCTGAAAGAGAGTATCCCGCTCCTTCTAAGACAATATTATTAGCCGTCACTAGGAAGCAGCTTGTAGTTGTAGTAATCTCCTGCGAGACGATATAATTTGAATCATCAACAGTCAGATTCTGACAGACTGTGAGGTTAAGGTTCTGAAAGCTGAAGTCAACAAAAGTAGTGTCATTCCTGTTTCCAGCAGTGTCATTTGAGTAGAATCTGATTCTATATCCTCCATTGATGATGCTGTTATTTGTGGCAATATAATTTTGATTGTCAGTAGCAGTCATCGTTCTATTATTCAAACCCTCATCTAATGTATAGAGGACTGTTCCATTCTCATTCAATGATGCATTGAAATTAAGCGTGTATACTGCATACGACTGATTTCCAGGGAAGTTTACTGTCAACACCGGTGCATGCACGTCAATAGTCACATTGCGCGTTTCAGTGCTGTTCGTATTGCCGGCAGTGTCAACAGCAGTAGCATTGAAGAAATAAATGCCATCGCTCAGATTGGTGATATTCAGATAGAATACACTTGCAGTTGTAAAGCTCTCGTTGACTAGACTTGTAGTGTTGTACAATCTGATAGTAATGTTAGCCAGATTAGTATCTGTTGCAGAAACGTTAATCAATGTATTATTACGCGTAGTAAAGAGAGTGCCTGTTGTCTCAGTAGGGGTCACAAAACTGATGCTCGGAGGTATGACACTATCGACAAAGAAAGTGATAGTGCTTGAGTTGACCTTGCCATTTGTGTCATTTGCATAAACTCGCCAGGTCGCGCTCCCATCACCTGAATTCAACGAGGTAACGTTCGTACCACAGGAAAGAGTGGTATTCGTCACGCCATTATCCAACGTATACCAACATGCCTGCAGGTTAAAGTCAATCGCGCTGTAGTTCAGTGCACTAATCACTGAAGTATACGTCTGATTTGCAGGGAAGACAATCAAGACATGGGGTGCATTCAGATCAACCGTCACATTCCTTGATGAAGTATGATTCACATTCCCAGAAGTGTCAGATGCAGTAGCATTGAAAAAGTACAACCCATCGCTCAACCCAGTGTAATTAATCATAAATAGCGACAGATTTGACTCATTAAGCCTTATGCGGGAATGCGAACCGTTGTACAATCTGATTGTTATATTAGCGAAGAAAGTGTCATTAGAGGTGATATTGACAATGAGATCGCGCCGTGTCTGCAAGATTACTCCATCACTCTCGGTCGCAGCCAGGTAATCAATCTTCGGATACCCTGTGTCAATAAAGAAGATAACACGCGAGGTGTCATTCCTGTTTCCCGCAGTGTCATTCGCGTATACAATAAAAGTATAGGAGCCATTGATGATACTTGAATTAGATGCATTGAAGTTCCGATTGTCTGTGCTTGACATGCTGACATTATTAATTCCAGAATCAAGGCTATAGAAGACAGTAGTGTTCTTATTAGTTGATACATTAAAGTTAAGAGGAGTTGAATTATACGTCCTGTTTGCAGGGAAGTTGATAGTCACAAGAGGAGAGAGTGCATCAACTGTCACTGAACGAGTAGAAGTATGGTTCACATTACCAGAAGTGTCAGATGCAGTTGCATTGAATCGATATACTCCATCAAGCAAGCTCGTATAATTGATGAAGAATGAAGCATTTGTTGAGAAATTCTGGCGTATCAAGGCAGTGCTATTATAAAGACGGATGGTAATGTTGGCTAGGAAAGCATCTTCTGCTGTAACATTAACCATAATATTAGTCCTGCCAAGAATACTCTGATCACTCTCACTTGGACTTTGATAAGAGATATTAGGATACTGCGTATCAACGAAGAAGATAATGTTTGCAGTATCATTTCTGTTCCCAAGCGTATCATTTGAATATACTCTGAAGGTGTAGCTGCCGTCTCTGATTGATGAGTTGCTCGCGTTGAAGTTTTTATTGTCTGTGCTTGACATTGATACATTCACTATGCCTCCATTTAAAGAGTACAGGACAGTGCCATTTTTGCTTAAAGAGACATTGAAGTTCAGAGGAGTTGAATTATACGTCCTGTTTGCAGGGAAGTTGATAGTGATAAGAGGAGAGAGTGCGTCAAGATATACCGTCCGTGTGGGAGTATGATTCACATTGCCTGATGTGTCAGATGCAGTTGCATTGAATCTGTAAGTTCCGTCAAGCAGATATGAATAATTGATGAAGAAAGGTGATGTAGTGGATACATTCTGCCTAATGAGTGTAGTTGTATTATACAAACGGATGGTGATGTTGCCGAGGAAAGCATCTTCTGCGGTGACATTAACCAGAATAGATAAACGGTTCAAGGTTATTTGATCAGTCTCTGTCTGATTCACATATGTGATGTTTGGATACTGTGTGTCAATGAAGAAAGTAACATTAGCAGTTCCTGCATTGCCCTTTGTATCATTGGCGTACACTCTCAAGGTGTAGCTGCCGTCTCTGATACTGTTGTTAGAAGCATTAAATGAAGTGCCAAAGGTGCCTTCATTTCCTTGCATAGAGATATTAATCACTCCATTGGTAATTGTATATTCTGCTGTACCGTTCTCGCTCAAGGAGACATTGAAGTTCAAAGGCGTGGCATTGTAAGTTCTATTTGCAGGGAAGTTGATAGTTATATCTGGGGCTGATTGATCATCTGACTGTTGGATGCTGTAGTTGCCAGCTGAACCTGTAACAATAAAGCTAACATTAGTAAGATTCAGAGCAGTCAGGTTGGTACAAGCATGGACTGCACATTGAACGTTATCTCTAAAGATGCTATAATTCGCACCTGGGCGAGGTGCAAGCTGCAGAAGAGTTAGGTTAGCAGAGAGATTCAAGGCACTTACGCCTGAGACAACGACTAATGTATTATTGCCTATATGTACATCTGCAGAAAGGTTGGAACGATCAACAAGTTGTACATCATTAAACATAATCCCTCCTTTGCCAGTTTCATTGAGAATGAGTTTGTGAGTTAAGCTCTGAAAGGAGTAGGGGCTTGGATGCATATCAATAAGAGTAGTGCTTCCCCCACCAACAGAACCAATACGAATATCTTCGGAGCCAGAACCATTGAGAGAGATAGTGCGTAATATATTGGTTCCAGAATCAATCAATATACCATAACTAGAAGAATCAGAGACACGTCCGCCATGAATCAGGTTTCCAGTACCACCATACAAATGATAACCATACTCATTACCCCATAAAGTATTATTTAACAATGTATTACTACTTGAGCTAACAGTAATTCCTACTCCAATCTGCACATCACCAGGACCATTGTTATAAACATAATTGTAGCTGACAACATTGCTGCCGCCCACTTGACGTATATGAATACCATGCCGATTAGTATTTATACTGTTATTAGTGATTATATTCTGTCCTCCTTGGGATTCTGATAAACTAAAAACAAATACTCCTTGAATACCATTTCTCAATGTATTATTAGCTACTGTATTTAATAAAGGGCTGGGATAAAGAAGAACACCATGTTCATGCTGGGACGGACTGTTTACAGAGCTGTATACTTTATTATTCAAGATATTATTTAGAGCTGAAGATTTGACCTGAATCCCTGCAAATGGAAAGTTCGCCAGATTGAGATTCTTGACTGTGACACTGCTGACTTCATCCAATAAAACGCCTATCGAGACAGAACCAGTTTCATTTATAGTGTATCCATTGCCATCAAGTGTAATTGAATTTGCAGTTATTTTAATGCATTGTGTTAAGCCCCAGTTGCCTGTGCTGATATTATTATTCAGGATGTAAGTCTCCCCGCCCGTAGAAAGTATCCCGCATGCTCCAATAGGAATAGGGTCAACAATATAATCAAACTCAACTAAACCACCTGTAACCTGTAAATCAAACATATCTTCCTCTCCTTCAAGATTAGTAAGATAGACTTTATACTCCTGTTCTCTGTCAATCAAGCCGAAGTCAGCAATCAATTCATCTCCATTGATGGTATAGACCTGCACTGATGCGCCAGGCGTCGCATTGCGCGCATACAATGTGATATCATTTCTGTTCGTTAGATTCTGTTCAAATGCAACTCGCACGTAGTGCGTGGCAGGAATCGGCTCGCTCCAGTTTCCATCCTTATAGCGCACCGCATCATAAATGTTCCCTAATTCAATCCTGTTCTCGTCAAGGTGTATCGCATCAGTAATATAAATAAATTCGTAGCTTTGGTTGGATAAATGGGGCACAACCCACTCAACCAAGTCATAATTGCCGTCTCCATCCAAGTCATACGCATCAAAGGGCACTTCCTCTCGAACATAGGTATCTTTTAGTACAGAAGCATTTACTGAAAGTGATGTCTGGGCAAGCGCATCTCTGGTTGAATCAATCTCTTCGACGAGGGCATGTTCAGGGATCTCATTAACAAGCTTCTGCGTAAAAGTTGATGCATCATTAGATTCATAATTTCGCCAGTACAATTTCAGCCGAGAGAGATCGCTGATTTTCTCGCTCGAATTAAACAGCATTGAAGCGATAACATCAGTATAACCAAGCTCATCAGGCGCAGAGATGGCGACTAACTTCCCATCCTTCATCTCTTCTTCCTGTATCTCTGGTCCAGGCGTATAATACTCAATTACATACTCTGTCGCATTCTCATCTAAAACCACATCAAGCCCTGCAGTTGAAAGGCCTTGTTCTGCAGTATCTACTGCATTTCCAGTAATGCGCGCAAGCGACGAGAAGATGCCTCGAGAAGAAGGCAAGTCGCTGATGACGGATGCAGTAAGAGGTGATGGAGCAAGCTCAGTAGAGATAGGTTCACTCGATGTCTGTACAGTAACGCTTACATTAATCGCCTCAGCAGGAAGCTGTACTGCAAGTATATCCGGGACATCCAAGCTCACATTCTTAACCCATCTGACCGGTTCTCCGACCTTTATCTTATCCCTGCCAGTGGTAATGCGAACAGCGCCTGATGAAACAAGAATTGTGAATTCATTGCTATTAATGCTCTCATTGCCTGCAGAAGCAGTAATTGAAGCTGAGCGTGCACCACTAAATTCTGTGTCTGGAGTAATAGTCACTACTGCATCAGCAAAAGAGGCGCTGATATTTGCTACCTCAATCGAATAATGCTCTGCATGAGCAAAGTAGTTACTCAGATTAATCTCGACAGATTCCCCTTTCTGAATCCTAAGCGTAGGAATCTCCTGAATCAAGCGCAACCCTGTCTGATTCAGAATAAGCGTCTCATTATCTGTTTGATTGAGCTCTGGAATAAATGTATCATTCATCCCAGGAATAAGTGTTTCATTAAGCAATGCCTCTACAGATTCATTGCTTTCTGCTTGTTCGACACCAATCTCCTTATCTAAAGAGAGCAACGTCTCTCCCTGGGAAAGCAGCTCTATACGCAATGTGCCTGATTCCTGTGCAGTCAGGAGAAATGCTGAAAGATTTATCTCATACGTCTTTGTTTCTGGGCCAAGAAATTCTTCCCCAAAGCCCTGCTCGTTTTCAGAAGCCATATGCAGAATAACCTTCCTACCCTCACGGGTTAGTTCAACTAATGAATCCGCACTCTCTTTCCCCTTCACGCGTACACTGCCTGCTACAAGTTCAGCATTCTGTCCTGGCTCGAGCATATAGTGCGTTTCTTCCCCTGCATGAATCGTTTGCGTGACAATGAAGCTCTCCTCACTAATTACCTGGCCAGTGATACTTCCTGAATCAGAGCTAGAAGAAGCACTGCTTGAGCTGCTATCTGAGCTTGCAGCGCTGCTCTCGCTGGAAGATGAACTGGAAGAGCTTGAACTGGAGTCAGAAGAACTGCCTGAATCAGAGCTGTCAGTGCCTTCACTCGAGCTATCAGTACTTTCAGAAGGGACAGGGGATGTATCAGTATCTGGAGCTACATCACTCTCTTCCTTCTTTTCAGAGTTCTTGTCTGACTCTTTTTCTGTCTTTTCCTCTTTCTCTGCATTCTCTGCTTTTCCCTCTTTCTCGGAAGATTGTTCTTCTTTCGTATCGCTCTTCTCATCTTTCTCTGTCTTCTCCTGAGCAGCATCTACTGCCTCTTCAGGAAGAGTATCAGGAGTAGGCTCTTCCTGATCAGGAACATCGGATGAACTGCCCGAAGAAGCACTTTCTTGCCCTGCAGACTCGCCGAGAGCATACACTCGCAGATCAACACTCAGCTCAGAATACGCAATGTCTCCCGGCAAACCGTAACCTGCCCCATCTCCTGATAGAGCAGTGCCTTCTCCAAAGAACTTCCCAGAGATAGTCTCCTCACTTACCAGTGTTGAGATAGGAAGTGCAAACTGATAATCATTTAAAGATACTTGCACGAGCGAATCAGCAGGGATTAGTTCGCCTTCCTGAAGAGTAAACCTCAATACTCCTCCAAGTGAATCACCTGCAGTATAAGTTTCTCCTATCTCAAGAGCCACATTGCCAATAGAAGTGAAAGGTATCAGGGAGAAAAGATAAACTGCTGCTCCTAGTGCAAGGATAATAATAAGAAACATTAATGCCTGATTGGTTGTTCTACGTGAAAAAAGATCAGTAAATGGTTGAATCAGCGACGAGCGCAGAGGATTCTTAATATATCTCTTCTTGACTTTTGTTCCTTCCCTGTAAGATTCATAGTAATAAGGTCCAAACCTCTTTCCATTCTTCCAAATATACTGCTTATGAACCATCCACCCCTCTATACAGCCTCTAATCTACAAAACCTCATGATATTTAAAGGTTGTTCTACATTTTACAGCATGGAATCTATCATTAAAGAGAGCTATGCAAAGCATGAAACTGCAATTAAAATAAGACTACAGACATTCAAGAACCTGCCAGAGAAAGAATGGTTTGAAGAGTTCTGCTTTTGCCTCCTTACACCCCAAAGCAATGCACAAAGGTGCTGGCAGGCAGTAGAACAACTCAAAACTTTGAAAAATCCTACTATAAAAAATATTGCACAGATTCTCTCTACAAAGACCAGATTCCATAATACCAAGGCAGCATATATCCATCAAGCACCAGAGACCTGGCAGAGAATCAAACCCTTGCTTTCTTCCCAGAACTCGAGAGAATTAAGAAATCTTCTTGCTCAGGAGGTCAAAGGTTACGGCCTCAAGGAAGCCTCGCATTTCCTGAGGAACATAGGAAAGTCCCATAATCAGATAGCCATCCTTGACAGGCATATCTTAAAGAACCTGTATAAAGCAAGAGTAATACCTGAACCATCCATCAAGGGCAGAAAACAATATTATGAGTTAGAAAAGAGTTTCTTGGATTATGCACAAAAAACAGGCATACCTGCAGATGAGCTAGATTTGCTCTGGTGGAGCCAGGAAAACGGGCAGATTTTCAAGTAAATTTCTGAGGAAATAAGAGCAGAGGGTATCAGGAGAATCTTTATCCCTAATTCGCTGAACCGTACAGACATAAGCTAACGTGAGGCATCATCTACTAGAAGAGAGATTAGAGTAAAGGCCAGTCCATCTATCTCCTGCCTTGCTTATACCAAAGCAATCTCGGGGTATTAACGAGAGTGAAGCTCCACGAAGCAAGACCTCATGGCATCAAGAGAAGAGTATTATTATGGATAACTGCATTGTTTGTATGACTTAATTTTAGCAGTTATCCATTAGAGAATTGCGTACAAAATGTAATCTATCTTACGCAGTTCTCTATAACTCCTACAACAATATCATCTCATCGAACATCAGATAATTATTTGCATAGTACTTTAGAACTATCTCCATAGCAAACTATTGAATATTCCACTCAAAATGTAATAAAGAAGATTTAAATAAATACATCTCGTCATTCGTGCATGAAAACACTGGTGATGAGCCTCGGAGGCTCAGTGATTATCCCTGACAAGATTAACTTCTTGCTTCTTGAAAAACTGAAGAAGACATTAAGTAAATACTATCGCACACATCGATTTGTGATAGTAACTGGAGGAGGAGCCATTGCCAGGGCATACATAAATGCACTTGCGCATGAGCACAAGAATGAGTACCAAATATCGCATGCAGGCATCCGCGCAACACGCATGAATGCCCTTTTCCTCATGCAATTTTTCGGGAAGGAAGCTAATGCTATCCTGCCGCGGAATATGAAGGAAGTCAAGCAAGCACTGAAAAAGAATAAAGTAGTCATATGTGGTGCCTTGCGTTTTGTGCCGCACTCAACATCGGACAGTACTGCAGCCCGTCTGGCGCATTACCTCAAGACAGACTTCATCAACATAACCAATGTTCCTGGATTATACACTGAAAACCCGCTGACAAATAAGAAAGCGCATCTCATTCCGTATGAGACATGGATTGCATTCGAGAAAAGAGCCAGGGCTATTCCTTTTAAGGCAGGAGAGCATTTTGTGCTTGATCAAAGAGCAGCAATACTCATAAGAAAACACAGGATACGTACATTCATTATCGGTCCGAAGATGCGCAACCTAGAATACCTTCTTAAAGGAAAGAGATTTACCGGTACTAAGATAGCAGCATGATAGACACTACCAATATACAAGAAGCACGTGTATTGCTTCAGAAAGAAAAAGGCAGGCGCATAGTCAGAGCACAAGATTCTGCTTTCAACCGCTCCATCCTTGAGCAAGGGAAAGCAGAGGTTCTCCTCTCCCCTGAACGCATGCAATCTGATTCATTACGCTCTATTGGTTCAGGTGTGAATCATGTACTTGCCAAGATAGCAACAAAGAATAAGATTGCCTTAGGCATTGACTTAATTGAATTACGGCAGCTATCTGTACAAAAGAAAGCGCAGAGGCTTGCAAGAATTAGAGATATTATATCTACATGCAGACGGGCAGGCACCCGTCTGGCAGTCCATGGCGCAAGCGACACAATGAGCAAAACAAGCCTGCTGCGCGCTCTCGGCGCATCTTCCCAGCAGGCATCAGAAGCACTAGCTTTTTAACCCCTTGCTCCATACGTATACCATGAAACAAAAACCTTCTGCAGGCATCGAAGAAATTCTTGAACAGCTCTCGCCGCTTGAAAGAAAGATTATTCCATTCTTATCATCTCCTCTAAAAACCATAGAAAAGAAAGCAGGTCTTGATACCACATCTGTGCTGCGCGCGCTTAGGTTTCTTGAGGCAAAAGGTCTAGTAAAACTGGAAACATCCACAGAGACTATTATTGAACTCGGAACAAACGGCATCTACTACAAGAAACACCATCTTCCAGAGAGAGTAGTGATTTCAGTACTTGAAGCGCATAATCATCTCTCACTTGAGGAAGCGCAGAGGCTTGCAAAGCTCTCTGAAAACGAGTTCAAAGTATCATTGGGCGTTCTTAAGAGTAAAGCCTTAGTATCTCTCTCGAATGGCAAGCTCTCCCTTATAGCTAATAAAGAAGAGATTATCAGGAAGACATTTGAAGAGCAGCTGATAGATGCCCTGCCTCTAGAAAAGGATAATCTATCTCCTGAACTGCTCTTTGCCCTAGACAATCTCAAGAAGCGCAAAGATATTATCGAGATAAAAACGCGCACAATACCTTCTTTTACCATAACTGAATTAGGCAAGAAAGTAGCCGGAAGCGAATTAAAAGTAGATTTGCTTGAGGAAGTCACTCCAGAGATAATCAAGAACTGGACACGATCAAAGAAGTTCCGCAAGTATGACCTCCAGACAGCTGTCCCAAGAATACAAGGAGGCAAGCAGCATTTTGTTAATCAATCAATCGTCTACGCGAGAAAGATTTGGACAGATCTTGGATTTAAGGAGATGAAAGGAACAATGGTAGACACTGCGTTCTGGGTATTTGATGCACTTTTCACTCCTCAAGACCATCCTGCCAGGGAGATGCAGGATACATTTTTCCTAAAAGACATGCACGGGCAGGTTATTGAAAATAAGATTGCTGCCTTAGTTAAGCAAGCGCATGAGACAGGAATTCCAGGTAGCACAGGGTGGGGAATCTCCTGGGATGAGAAGGAAGCAACTCGCGTACTATTGCGGACACACACCACATCTCTCTCTGCACGAACCCTTGCAAAGCTGAAATCTGAAGATCTGCCGGCAAAGTATTTTGCAATTGGCAAGGCATTCAGGAACGAGACAGTTGACTGGAATCACGGCTTCGAGTTCTATCAAACAGAAGGTATTGTCATTGATGAGAAAGCACATTTCAGGCACCTTCTCGGCTATCTGCAGGAGTTCTATAAAAAGATGGGCTTCAAGAAGATAAAATTCGTGCCTTCATTCTTCAGCTACACAGAACCAAGTGTGGAAATTCAAGTCTTCCATCCAGAGAAGAAAATCTGGCTAGAACTTGGAGGTGCTGGCATCTTCAGACCAGAAGTAACTGCGCCCCTATTCGGCAAGCCGATTCCGGTGCTTGCATGGGGGCAAGGATTCGATAGAATAATCATGGATTACCATGATATTAAGGATCTTAGAAAGATGTATGCCAATGATCTTAAAGACTTAAGGGAGAAGAGGTTCTGGCTTAGATGAACGAGCAAGAGATGGAAGCAATCTGCGATGAGATGAAGGACTTGCTTAAAAAGAAGAACAGAACTTATGGAGACAAGAACATAACACGTATCGGGCAGACTGGGATACTTACTCGCCTAGAAGAGAAAATTGAGCGATTGAAGAATATGCTTGCAAACAAGATTATAGATGCAGAAAGTGCTGAAGATACTTGGAAGGATATTGCCGGCTATGCAATTATAGGACTCATGCTTGAGAGGGGCAAGTGGGAGAATAAGTAATGGCTATCGTCTCATTCAATAGAAAAGAAATTGAAAAAACAATCAAGCTTACTCCTGAAGTTCTTGAGTGCATTATGATGCTAGGCATACCAGTAGAGGAATGCACTGCTGATACATTATCCATTCAAGTGCTCCCAAATAGACCAGACCTGCTGTCAATGAACGGATTTCTTAGAGCGCTGATGTCCTTTCTTGGGAAGAAGCCTGGGTTGAAGAAATACAAAATACAAGATTCAAAATGCAAGCTCTATGTTGATTCTTCGTTGCCAAAGGAATGGCCGTACGCGCTTGCCTGCATAATAAAGAATGTGCACTTTGATGATGCAAAAATAAGAGAGATCATTCAATTACAGGAAAAACTTGGCTCAACAATGCTTAGGGAGAGAAAGAAAGGAGGTATCGGCATCTATCCTCTTGATAATATAAGCTTCCCAGTGACTTTCAAAGGCATGCATCCAGATAAAATAGTTTTCAGGCCTCTGGAATCAGAAGGAGAGATGACTGGAAGGCAGATATTATCTAGGCATCCAACTGGAAGAACGTACGCACACATCTGCAGTTCCTGGAGTGCGTTTCCTGTGTTTGTGGATGCAAAAGATAAGATTCTCTCCATGCCGCCAATACTCAACTCGCATGAGATGGGAAAGATTAGCACAGCCACTAAAGAGGTATTCATTGAAGCAACAGGCACTGATTATGCAACATTGAATAAAGTAATCACCATTCTTGCAACATCCTTAGCAGAAGCTGGTGGGCAGGTTTATACAATAGAATGCATACAGCAGAATAAAAAGAGAGAAAACATTCCTAATCTCCTTCCCAGAAAGATGAAGATAGACCTTGAGCAGATAAACAATCTTCTTGGTCTATCGCTCAAGGAGAGAGAGCTGGAAAAACTGCTTCCAAAAATGGGATATGATTATCAAAAATCAACAGTCTCCATTCCAGCCTGGCGTGTTGATGTCCTGCATCAAGCGGACATTGCAGAAGACATTTTAATTGCCTATGGATATGACCGGCTAGAGCCAGAATTACCGCGAGTAGCGACAATAGGGGAAGAATCACCTGCATCCAGAAGAACAGGAAAGATTGCGGAGATTCTTGCTGGGCTCGGCTTGCTCGAGATTTCAACATACCATCTTATCAAGCCTGAAGAGGCAAAACGATTCCATGCTCCGTTCATTGAGGTGGAAAACGCAAAGACAGAGTACAAACTACTGAGGCCAAACCTGCTCATCCCAGCACTCCGCATCTTTGCAGAAAATAAAGATAACGAATATCCACAGCGCTTGTTCGAGATAGGAACAGTGTTTATACAGGATGCCAGGAAATCAGAAACAGGAATCGCAGAGGAAAACCATCTACTCGTAGCAACCTCAGCAGGAAATTTCACTGAAGTTAAGCAGATACTTGATTACCTTAGCAGAATGCTCGGACTCTCCTACACACTCACGCAAACAGTGCATCCTGGTTTCATCGAGGGCAGAACAGGCGCAATCACATTTAACAACAAGCGTATTGGAATCATTGGTGAGCTGCATCCAGAGCTTCTGCGGGCAAGCAACCATAAGATGCCCACTGCAGTCTTCGAGCTTAATCTTGATGAGTTAGTTTAATCAAGTGTACGAATCAGCCAACAATGAAACTCACCTCTTCATGATTTGCCCTCGATAAATCTGCCTACGGCAGAGCAGGCATCAGAACATCAGATAATTGTCCTCTCTGTACATCTTACTTAAAGCTATCTCCTGCCTTGCTTTATTCCACAGCAAGGCAAGGATATTAGAAAGAGATAAGAATCTCACCCAAAGTAACTCCGCTCTTTCTTGCTTGCACCAGCACCAGGGCTATGCACGCGCTCAAGCAGTTTCTGAAAAAGTGACTTTGCTTCATTCCAATCTTGATAAATTCTGCGGATAGTCTCTGCCTCAGCCTTCTCACTGTATGTCAATTCAATGCCCATGCATATCAAACTCAGCTCGCCAAAGATACTATAAAGCTTCTCAATAGTTTGTTTATCTTCAGATGTCATTACCTTCAAGAAAGGATGGTATAATCTGGGTGCGTTAATAGGATTAAGGAGCATGTCAAAGAATCCAAGTGAGTTTACCACTTTGTCCATCATAGTTTTCCTGATAACGCGTGCAAAGCAGACACTGCCTCGTTCAATCTTATCCAGCTCAAAATCCTGATTGACACTCACATAATCAGGCAGCTTGTACTTTCCAGCGAGCAGCTGGTAAGCTTCCTGTACATCAGAGGGTTCCATAAAGTATGCAACAGAAATGGTTTTAAATAGTTTATGCGGGTTGTACAATTCCTTGAACCGTGCTGAAAAGCCGTGCAGTAGGCAAGGTAAATGTCTTTAGATAGACTGTATCCTGCCTGCTCCTGCTCTCTAAGTCTTAATAAGTATTATTGTAATAAGCCTCTGCCGGGATTTGAACCCGGGACCTCAACATATTCGGACATCTTGTCCGAAGGCTGAAAACCTTCGGTTTTGATGCTACCAATGTTGCGCTCTAACCGCTGAGCTACAGAGGCATCTCTGTGCATACAAAAACACGTTTAAAAAGATTTGTTAGCCAGTAAGATTAAGCGGGGGAAGCCAGTGCTGCTGTATCACTGAACCGGTAAGGCTCTTAACATTCTCAAACAAGCCGTCAAGCCAAGAGTAATAAAGTCTGCCGAACTGCATGAATTCATCAGGCTTGCTCAGTTGCAGATTCTCATTGCTCACAATAAGGAATGCGCTAAATAACAGAAACAAGAAGAAGATTGCAAAGAGCCTCATTTCCGCATGCTTGTGCTATTCGAGAGTCCCCAATCTTGGTGCACGACATATCCTGAGAGCTGTGCGATATTCGAGCCGAACGCGCTTAACCAAGATACATAGAGTCTTCCTGCTTCAACTACTCCGTCAAATGTGCTCAAATCAAGCTCATGTGATGCATACAAGCCGCCTACAGAGACAAGCAGGAACAAGATAGTCAGGGCGGTCAGGAATAGACCGATCTTATGCCTGACTTCCTTGAATTTCAAGAATACAAATACCAACACCAGAATTACTAGAGCTAAAATCCAACCGATTGCCATACACCCTTCTTTATTCTGAGTAAAGGATTCTATAAAAATGTTTGTAGTAGATAAAGATTAACTATTTAAGAACATCACCACAACCTTTAAGTATTACCTTGTACTACTTAATACTACGATGGAGAATATCAGTTTAAAACTTGAACGGAACTTCTTAGAAGCGATACAGAAAGTTATGAGAAAGCATAACTATATGACTAAAACTGAATTTATTCGAGAGTCAATTAGGGATAAGATAAGAAGGTTGGAGGAGAAAGAAATAGTGGAAAACAAAGATATGATGGCACAGATTAAGCTAAGCGAGAAGAATATAAAGAAAGGGAAGATAAAAGAATTGAGATACTAGTAAATCTTGTGTGTTCCTATAGCTTCTATAACGACCTCTTTTTTTAGTTCTCGTATGATATAGATAATTCGAATATTAGAGCCGAGCCAGCAGGCATACTTTCCTCCCAATCTACCATGAAGTTTATGCGCTCCATTTGCCCTATGCGGATTCTCTCTTAGAAGATCCAGTTTACGTCTGATATCCTTTCGTGAAGAAAGGTAATCTCTAAGTCTCTTCTCAACTGTAGAATGTGCAGTACAAAGAGTATACATCTCTGCAAAAGAAGCTTACAACTTAAATATATTCTGGCTTGATAGAATAGAAAAACAGTCAAAACGTTTAAAACACCTGAAAAGCATTCATGAATATAGCCCTGTAGTCTAGTGGTCAAGGATACAGGCCTCTGGCGCCTGTGACCCCGGTTCGAATCCGGGCAGGGCTATCATGAAGCAAAAAGAGCTGATTCGTGCTGAACCAGGTGCATCTCTTGTCCAGAATGAACTGACCGCTATCTCAAAAACATACACATTCAAGAAGCTGAGAGCACAGCCGGCAGTCAGATTCTTAGTAGGATTTAAGTATCAAAAGCTTTCACTGCTCGTCTTAATAATTATCGCCACATACTTCTTATTTAGCAATCCGGCAATGCAGGAAAATATTAGAGCATTGCAAGAACTAAGCTATATAGGTATCTTTCTTGCAGGTCTTCTCTTCTCATTTGGATTTACTACTCCGTTTGCAGTCGGATTCTTCATTCTGCTTAATCCTCCTAACATTATTCTCGCCTCGTTGATAGGGGGCGTCGGAGCGCTTATAGCAGATCTTTTCATCTTCAACTTCATAAGAGTCTCGTTCATGGATGAATTCATACAACTAAAGAAAGAACATAGATTGAGACGAATACTATCTAATGTTCGCATAAGAATCAAGACACGTCTGAAACTCTATCTCATCTACTTCTGCGCCGGTTTCCTGATTGCCTCGCCCTTGCCAGATGAACTGGGAGTAGCCTTGCTTGCAGGTTTAACTTCTATCAAACCCTCTCGGCTTGCACTCATTAGCTTCATCTGCAACACACTAGGCATCTTCATTATATTGCTCCTCTCCACATAAACATTTTTAAATCATCTATCTACCCAGGAGTATGCTCAAAGAGAATCTCGACTCCTATATTCCGTGGTGCAAGTCATGGCTAATTAGAATTGGTATGCTGGATCTTCTTCATGACCATTCTCATATTCGTCATTTCCTTGCCGAGCAACCGCTGTTAAATTCTGACCTGCAGGCACTGAAGCAAGTCGCAGCAATGTGGTACGAGAATGAAGAAGATGTGGGGGAATCAGGGACACTCTGTCGGTTCGTCACTTATGCACGCGCGTTCAGGAGAGAAAGGCATACGCTCATCACACATGGTACGCTGAATGAACGAGAAATGACTCAACCTGAGATAGTCTTAAAAAAATCTCTCGAAGAAATGCTTAAGCTAGATGGCGGTACATCCCAGTGGGCAAGTGCTGCCTTGCTTGTTGAGCAAGTACCGCGCATTCAAGAATACCTATCTCTCAAGAATCCTCCAGTAAAACTCCAATTAACGTATGAAGCGCTGATGCATTGGGATAAGAACATAAATCGCGGAGAGCCATGGGAGCCGAGAAGAGATGCAACAATTCATCGGCAAGCAGAGGCCTATCTTAGCTATCTCAAATCGAGAAAACTCTCTTTCAAGCCAGAGCATTCAGAGGACTATTGTTTTGCGCGTGCATTCAGCCTTATTACGCCAGAGCAAGGAAGAATGCGATGGCCAAGCCTTCAACATCATGAGAGTAATCGTTTAACAGAGATGGAATCTGCGTTGAAGATGCTGGAGGAAGATTTCTACATTCGTTCCAAAGACCATCGAGTTGTTCAAGCATGTGTCATGCTGCAAACAGCTCTGAATCTGCCTTATATAGTGCTCTATCCAGAATCAGTGAATAAAAGCTGGCCTGAGTTTCCTGCATTCATGAAGTACTGCCGATTCTATGCTCCAGATCATAACTCTTTTAAAGTAATCAGATAGCAGAAGAACATGAATCATACAGCCTATCATTATACGTCAGGTTCGCTCTGGTGCTTCATTCAGGAGGCAGGACAGCTGAATCCAACTTCTTCAGTGAGTCATTTGAGAGATACTCTGCTTCCAGAATGGTCGCACAACCCTCACTGGTATGCATTTCTAGATTCTCCTGAGCCAAGAGAATGGGTGGAGAATAATAGGAGATACGATTATGTTTGGGAGAGAGTTCTTAAACATGTTCATCATGGAGACTTCCAAATTATGCTCCTATCATGGTCCATTCTTCCAGAAGATAAAATAAGAGTAGTAGACTGGGTACATATGGAAAAAGCAAGAAATGAGGTGAATGATGTATTATACGTGCCGTCAACAAGAAAGTTGCCAAAAATAGAGCCTGCTCTAAGGCATTATATAAGATCAGCAATCTCGCTAGAAGATTATATGGATAATTATGCACTTCCAGAGATAATTGGAAGCGAACCTATATCGGTAAAAAGAATAACTGCGCAAGAAGTAGTTTTTAGAGTTAAGCATAATCCTTTTAAAGCCATTCATGCATCTAGCCACAGGCTCTTGTAGTCTAGTGGTCAAGGACGACGCCCTCTCGCATCGCCGAAAGTTATCTCGTCGAGAGTATACTTTCAGTCCCGCTAGGGACAGGCACTGTCAATTGCCAGTGTCTCATCTTGAGACAATGGAGTACGGCGTAAACCCGGGTTCAAATCCAGGCAGGAGCAGTAATAAATCATGCATAACCTAGATCAGCACACTCTAAAAGAAAAAGAGTTCATTCAGCAAGCAGTTTCACTCGCACAAATCAAGAAGAAAGACTCTATTCTAGAGGTCGGTGCAGGCCCAGGAAACATCACCTCATGTATAGCAGAAAAAGGCGCACAAGTCGATGCATATGAGATTGATGCAAGATGGAAACCGGAGTTAGAAAAGATAGAAAAGACCTACGATAATCTAGTAGTCTATTATCAGGATGCGTTAAAAGCAGATTGGCATAGATATACTCTGCTCATCTCAAATGTACCCTTCACGAATGCAGAAGCGCTTATTCAGAAGCTGCTGCTCTCGCGTATTAAACTAGCAGTTCTCTTTGTCAGCGAACATCTTGCCAAAGTACTCCAATC
>JACPXY010000060.1 GCA_016196285.1 Candidatus Pacearchaeota archaeon
AGCTCAGTCGGTTAGAGCACTAGTTTTGTAAACTAGGGGTCGAGGGTTCAATTCCCTCTGGAGGCTTTTTGTGAACAATGAAGAATTAGCTTTACCTAGGCATGGAGATGAATCTTTAATGAATATATTCGTCCTGGGAATATTGGAGAGTGAAGAACACTATGGCAAGACCTTAGGGTATTAATGAGAGATAAACTCACTCATCAACAAACCTGGCCTTCCCGCCCTGCACCAATATCTCCGAGACTCCAGCATCTAAATTGACCAATTCTCCAGCTGCAAAGGGGCCGATGACTATCCCTGACATATCTACAAACTTCTCGAGGTCGTTATTGAAAATGACCATCTTGTGCTGTTTCTTCTCCTGCGCTTTCTTGCCGTGAATCCCTCGTGCAAGTGCTTTATCTCCCTCTTCGAAGGTCTTTACCAATAAATCAAACATCTCGCGTTCATGTGCGAGCATGTTCTCATAATCTCGTTTCATAATGCCTGTCTCAGTCGCCACAAACACGAGGTTAAGCAGTTTCTTCTTGCGCCTGAGCATCAGTTCTTTGAAGATAGCTATAGAATTCTCAAGCTGCTTCTTGCTCTTCAGCACAGAGTCCTGGAATAACTCATCGCCCTGCACAGCCTGATCCTTCTTGTCATTCAAGTATTCACTGACCGACTCAACAAAATCTTTCGGTAGCTGCTGCAGAACCTCGCTGTACTTTTCCTTTCGCAGAATCTCATACAAATCATTATAACTAAGCATAGAAAAAACTCTCAAACCTACTATATAAAAATGATTGTACTCTATCCGGTAACAACTACTGTTAAAAGCAGGTTTATAAAACAGAAAGTCATGCATCAATATGTTCGATTTCCTAAAGAAGAAGCTTCGGACCTGGCTTAAGAAGCCGGAGGAAAAGTCTGTCAAGAAGTCAAGCCGTACAAAAAAGGTGGGGAAAAAGGAAACTGAGAAGAAACTCCGAAAGCAAGATACAAGAACCAAGGCGGAAAAAACGGCAGAAACAGAGGCAGAGCTGATTATTGCAGAAGCAGAAGCAAAGGTGACTGTCCCCGAAATAGAGGAGAAAGAAGAATCGGGTAATTTCTTTACTAAACTGCTTAAAAAGATAACAACTTCAAAGCTCTCAGAGAATGACTTCGACGACTCATTCCAAGACTTAGAGATATTACTCTTGGAAAACAATGTTGCCTTAGATGCTGTTGATGCTCTCCGGAAATCTCTTGCAAGTCAGTTAATTGGGCAGCAGATAAAAAAGACAGAAGCAGCCGCAAGAATCCAGCAGGCGCTCAAAGAGGCAATTATGTCTCTGCTCCAGGAGCCTCCTTCCTTGCTAGAGCAGATACACTCGAAAGAAGAGAAGCCTTTTGTGATACTCTTTTTCGGAATCAATGGCACAGGCAAGACCACGAGTATAGCTAAGATTGCTTATTTTCTAAAGCAGAACAATATCTCTTGCGCTCTTGCAGCAGGAGATACATTCAGAGCAGCATCTATAGAACAATTAGAGACTCACGCAAATAATCTTAAAGTTCCTATAGTAAAGAGCAAATACGGCTCTGACCCTGCTTCAGTGGCATTCGATGCGATAAAATATGCAAAGTCCCATAAAATTCAATGCGTTCTTATAGATACTGCAGGAAGGATGTACACAAAATCCAATCTAATGAAAGAAATGGAGAAGATAATTAGGATAAGCAAGCCAGATCTCAAGCTCTTTGTCGGGGAGTCAATAACAGGTAATGATGCCATCGACCAGGCAAAAGTCTTTAATGACACTGCAGGAATAGACGGCATTATCCTGACAAAAGCTGACATAGACAAGAAAGCAGGCACAATTCTTTCAGTCAGCCATATAACAAAAAAGCCCATTTATTTTCTTGGTACAGGCCAGTCTTACAATGACTTACTTCCCTTTACAAAAAAATCTGTCTTAAGAAATATAGGTTTAGAGTAGCTAATCTGCTGGTTCGCAATAGCCTTTGTTGCTCTTTAAGTTATC
>JACPXY010000061.1 GCA_016196285.1 Candidatus Pacearchaeota archaeon
CAGGGCAGACCATGAACTCAAGCACTGCAGGAGACAGGCGGAGTACGTGCTCTCTTCTGCGTTCTTCATTTTTAATGCTCTTGAGGGATTCTTGAGCGCTCTTCAAGGAATCCATAAGAAGTCTAAAATCAGGATGAGTTTCATTAAGGGATTTCTTTTGTTGTCTCACTCCTGAGGCATATACTTTCTCAAGGCAGGCAATGCGCTGTTCAAGCACTGCAGGGCTGGGTACATAGAGGCCCATTCTGACAAGTGCTGCAAGCGTATGCTGTGCATCACCTCCAGGAAGCAGATGCATGCCTTTCAGGGATTGCATGTTTTGTAAAGGAGGGTTTCCAAAGAAGACTGCAACATTAGTATTCTCTTCAGGAACAAAGAAATGATAAGTTTCTGCATCAGCATCATGAAGAATACATGAGTCGGTGAGTACTGAGAAAGTATTGTTCGGTAATTCATAGCGTGAAAGAGAGCCGAGCCGCTCACGCAAACGCACTCCGGAATCTCGTACTGCAGCTATCTTCCGAGGGTCAAGCAGATTTTTTTTGGGTTCATTCTTGAAACATAGGAGTAAATCGGTAAATTCCTTAAAGCAGGATACACTTTTATCAGGAGTATCTAAGGTAACCTTCAGCTCATATCTGCCGGGAGTGAATGCTTCAGGAAACAATGCAAGTTCTCGAAGGTTAAGCTCTCCTCGGGAATACTGTGTTGTGCCGTATAATCCTTCATGGACAGCAAAATCGCGCAGCAATGCAGCACCATTCGTATACACATTCTCAATCAGAGGATTCAGATGCACCCTCCCATTGCTGAAGTACTCTGCGTGCAGCTGCTGTGGAGACATAAAAATAAGCAAATCGTCGTGCGTTCCATACATGAACTCCCCGCCGATGCCAATCTGGACAGGCACAGGTACCGTGCGTCCTGCAGACTGCAGTAATTTAGCCAGATGCTCTCTTTCATCTCCTTCAATAGTATACAGCATCGGCTCACGCACTGATAAGGTATGGCTTGGATGTATTGCGCTGAATGCCAGGAAGTCTCTCTCAAGTTGATTCGTATGCATCTCAACAGCACCGCCATTAACAATCACTCGTAAGCCTTGCAACTCGCGTAGCGCTTCAAAGTCTCTCATTATACACCTCCTGCAGCAGCTGTCTCAGGCGCTTTGCGTGCCAGATACATAAGAAACCGATCTAGATCATCACTCTCTCTTGATAGCTGGGCCTTCCGTTCAATATCCATGCGCGTCTCAATATAGGTATCAAAGCGTTCTCTAATTTTATCTGGAGTAATACCTATGAGTTGTGCGCTGCGATAATCTCGATGCTGTTCAAATGATGCACCAACCATCTCTTCAGGTACATCAAATCCACGTCGGAGCTGCCCGATAACATGCCCGATCTCCCGATTGCTCAGAGGAGTTTTAAGAAGATATGCTCCAAGATCGTTCCATTGCTCAGGAGCAATCGCCAGAGAAACATCTTTATTTAGTGAGCGCCTAAGGAGCTCGCTAAACTGCTCCGACTGGTCAAATCTGCGCAGCTCAATAATCTCATCAAAGAGTCTGCTCTTTGTGGCATCATCAATGCCAGTCAGATAATTTGCATCCATGATAGCCATGAACTTTCCATTCTTAGGCACAAGCTGTCCGTCAAACATCTTGAAATAGACACTCAGCGTCTGCTGCTGTTCAGCGCCCAACCTTGGATCTTTCCGTGATTGGAAGATATTATCTGCATCAGCGACATACATGACAACAGGACCCGGGAATTCCTTGATCCGTTGTGCCAGTGCAGCCAGTTCATTCGCAGTCTTGTTTTGATAGTGAGACGCATAGTCAGTCGTGCTATGGACAAATGCCCAAAATGGAACCCCTTTCGTTCTGCACAGTTCTCCAAATGAGCGGATATGCGCATGCGCATTGAATGTCTTTCCCGTACCTGGCTCTCCATAGGTAAAGATAACTCCAGGAGGAGCATGGGGATTCTTCTTCCGTTCATGATCATATGCAGAGAGTTTAATCATGCTCTTCCACAATAAGCTGCCTAATTCCTGTCCGCCGATGACTTCTTCTCTGCGTGCATCCATAATCCTGTCATCAAGAACAACCAAGTCATGTTTCTGCTTAAACGCTCCTTGATGCACAGAGAAGTTCCCGTATCTCAGCTTCATATCCTCAACACCTCTCTGTTCAGCAATCCGCGAAAAGGTTCTCCAGTCAAACTGGTTTACCCAAGAAGTGAAGATAGCCTCTAAAGTGTACTTTAAGACATCATCATCCGCATGTTCACCTTTCTGTGTTTTCTCTTTAGTAATATGCTGCAAATCAATACTCGCTGTCATAGCTAAAGCACGAGTGAGCACTCGCTGGTCAGTGCTGGTATCCAGTCTAGTGCCAAAGCTGAATAGATTGCTTACCGGCGCAGGTTCTGAACCCAAGAGAGCTAAACCGATATTGCCTGCAAAGTAGAGTGCATATCTATTTGAGAAGAAACGTGCATCACTTGCCTCTTGCTCAAGTCCTGTTTTATCTCCAGGTTTATCTGCAGATACTGAAGTAAGCTGATCTCGAAGCTGATATGCTGCAGCAATTCTCTGTTCAAGTGTAAGAATGTTCATCGCTTTCCTAAGTTCAAGCGAGCTTGCTCTAAATACTCCGACTGCCTGCTCAAAGGCATCGAGATAGGTAAGCTGTACAGGTGTGTTTCGTGTGCCGTCGGAGAGGGCTGCGATGACTGTCTCATAAAGTGAGCCCATATCTTCTATCTTTTTAGCTGCACCGCCAGATACGCGCTGGATACCATCCCGAATAGTTTCCTTAACTCGTGGCAGGTCTTCGCTGACAAGGTTATCGAGAATAACTTCGTTCATGTATTCACCTCAGGAATCTCAAAGATTCTGACATTTGTCCCTTCAATGCTCTTGGCAATCTGGGAGGCATATCTGCCAGGAGCAACAATAATTTCATCTGTCCATGTCTCTCGATGGACAATCTGGCGTAACACTCTTTCCTTAACCTCATGATTAGGTGCATAGCTATACTGCCGGCTGAATCTGAGTGCATGCGCATTAAGGTCATGAGCGAGCAAGTGTCTCATAATCGGCAAGGTATGCTTATTCTGATGCCTCTGTTCAAATGGTCCAATGAGCGCCCTGCTGACATGCACAGGATGCAGAGCATCAAACCGTTCATCGATATCCCGTAAGATGAACCATGGAGCATTATCAACGCCGAACTTAAGCGAATTGATAAATTCCGGCTTCACACTTCCTTCTCCCTGTGTGCCACTTTCTTGAATCACAGTACCTCTAATATCCTGCCAGACATCGATACTGCATGCCTCAAAAATCTGCGCACTAGGTATATAGCGTACCCCATGCACATTCCATAAAGTTTCTGCACCCAAAGACATAATCTTCTGTGCACTCACAAAACCGCCTGATACACTCTCCCAAGAATACAGTTCTGTATTCTTTACTTGTTCCAGGAAGCTGCGTTTCAGTGCAGTTCGATGCAATGCAGTAGCTTCAGCCGCTGTTTCCTCAGGCGTCCGTGCATCACCTATCAGAAGCGTAGCAAGTGTCCGCGCAGCATGGGCATAGGAAGGAAGCTTCTGCAGTTCAGCATCTGCATTCTTTCTTAGTCGGTGCAACTCGACAAAGTCAAACACCCAAGGTAATCCTGATTGATGATAGATAGTTGTTTCATCAAAATACGCCCTATTCTGCTCAGGTTTTTCTGAATCAAAAGAATCGGCAAGCCATGCATACTGTCCAGCAACACCTTCAACCATCTTCCCGAGGAGCCGATATGTCACATCAAGTGGAGAGAATCGTGTTACATCCCATTTGTGCTGAGCTCCGAATTCGCGCAGCTGTTCTTTAAGGAAAGAGCTCTGCTCATGCACTAATCCGTGTGAAAGCACATCCAAGGCAGTTTGAAGCTTTGAAAAATAAGCAGTTCGTTCCTCTCCGCGGAGCGTAACACCCTGAGCAGTAGTCATCTTCTTCCTTCTCCTGATTACTGGTGCTGAGCATAATGAGGCTGAGAAGGCATTTCAGTAACTCGCTGCTGTGCTTCAGCCCACTTTATCTTCTGTTCATTAAGTTGATCAGTATACTCTTTCAAGCGTTGTTCAGCAGCACGTGCCTTCTCAGGATCAAGAAGAGGTGTTTTGACAAGCTCAAAGACTTCTGCCGAAAGCTTCTTGACAAGTTTCTCATTTGCATCCATAAGACGCTGCGAGATTTCTGATGCTCGCAAAAGAGCATCTTTGATAGCCAGTGCTTCCAATCCGCCTGCAGTTATCTTTGCTTGTGTCTCGAAAACAGGAACGAAATCATGCAGTGCATGTTCATACTTGAATACTAATTCATTCATCGCATCAATCCAGAGGTTCGTTGCCTTATAGTTAACACGGGTAGCAGCAATAGCTCCCTTTGCAGACTGGATTCCTTCAGCAGACTTGAGAATATCTCTGCGAATATCACTTACAACGCCTTCTGCAGATAATCTGCCATCAAGAACCTGTTCCTTCATGCTCAGTACTTCAAGCATATCAGCAGTCAAGCGCTTTACTTGTTCGACATCTCCAACTTTCTTTGCATTCTGCACATCACTTTCATAGCTTACCAAAAGTGAATCAAACTCTCCTAATTCACTCTCAATTTTCTTTAGCTCTTTTGTTGCTTCCTCAAGGTCAGCACCGCCAGTGTATGAATTAGCAATACGCTCAACCAATGTGCGGTCCATCTTCTTCGCATGAGTGATAGCTTCTCCTTGAACTTGATGAGCATATTCTCTGCCCTTGATTGCGCGCTGAAGTTGTTCTTGGAGCACTTCACCCATCTTACTAACCAAAAATACTAAGGTCTCGCCTTTTCTGCCTGCAGCGTCAATCTTGACTTGCCGTGCTTTCTTAGGTTGAAGCGCAATATTGTATCCTACTATCTTAATGAAATCACCCAAAGTAAGATATTTATCTTTACCTACTAAGCTTGAGAAGGTGACATTCAATTTGCCATACTGTTCAGTCAGCTCAGCAAGGTCCAGCTGGATGCCTGCAACTTCTTTATAGAGTGAAGCAGTATCAACCGTACCTTCAAGTCCTGCTCTAGGAGCAGCGCTTAAGCGGGTTGTAGATGCAGAAGGTGCGCGGGCTTTGTCAAAAGCAGCATATGCGATCTCGCGCGGTGTTGCCGACGGTGCATAGCGTTGTTTCAGCTTTGCAAGCCGTTCATCACTTCCTGCTGCAGTTGTTTGTGCTTGTTCCATAGTAATATTGTTACCATTTCGCAGTAATATCCATATTTAAACTTTTCGGTATATCTATCAGAGTCAGAAAGTCCCTATTGACTGCATCTGTCCCATTGTATCGGCAATGTCTTTGATGACACCATTCGCAAGTTGATAGTTCTTGATAGGCATGACTTTCGTCTGCTCGCCTGCAGCTTTTCCAATGCTGCGGATAATCTCTGCTGATTGCGGTTCTGGATCAATAAGGAAGATACGAAGCATAATGTTAGGATGCTCCCGATATGCGCGCGCCGACTCGATAGTGCGCTGGATGATATCAGTATTAGGGTAACCGTCAGTAATAAGATATGCGATAGCCAGAGGGCTGTCTTTCAGCTTCTCACGCATCCAATCCAGGGCACGATAAGTTTCAGTCCCGCCATTAGGATTGACCTCGCGCATGAGCTGTGCAGTAGTAATCTCAGAAAGAGCTCCGGAATACTGTGCAAGATACATGCGGTTCTGCGGACTAAGCTGCCGCATCAAAGCATGTGTAGCAAGAGTTGCTTTCTGGGCGATTTCAAATCTTTTATTCTCAATCATACTCCCACTTGTATCAAGAGCTATTCCAGTATCAATGCGAGCAACAAGGCGTTCAATGTCGCCTTCCGGCTTGCCCACCATAAAATACGGGAATACGGGCCGCGAGAATCCTCTCGTTCTGGAATAGATAAGTGACTGCACCCAATCAACATGCGGCAGTTCTTCTAATCCTTCAATCACATCAGTATGCGAGACAACTCCCTCAAAGCTCTCTCGCAGACGAACCATAAATCCTGCATCCTCTTGATTGATATCGTCGATGATTTGACCTAGGAATAAGTCCTCAAGTTTTTGCGCAACTTTCTGGTCATCAAAAACAATACCTCCTTCCTTGGTAATAGTAACCAGCTGGCTTTTTTTGATGCGTTGAGTAAGCTTTTCTTGCACTAATCGCTTGGCATCAGTCATAATCTTCACACGTTCCTGCTCAGCTCTAATTCGCTCCTGCTCAGTCGCAAGTCGTGTTCCATATTCCAGCTGTCTCTGATTAAGTTCCTGTTCTCTTTCATTGACTAAGGTCATCTGCTCTTCATGAATCTCTTCAACCTGCTTGCGCGCAGTCTGAACTTCCTCTTCCTTCTCTCGCACAGCTTTTTCTGCATCCTTAAGCTTCTTGAATTCAGTATAGAAATCAGATGCTTTCTGCAAATCTCCATGTACATAAGATGCATACTCGTTAACCATTCCCTCGGTGGTGCGCTTGTGCCAATTTCGAGCAAAGACTTTTCCAAGGCCAAGTTTGAACCGCTCAAAACCATCTAATCCGAGATACGTATGTACCAATTCCCTGAACGGCACTTCCTGTTCATACCGTGTGTTGAACTTGCTTACAAATTCCTCTAAAGGAGGCACGCGTAATATTTGTTCAGGATCAAATCCTGCTTCTCTCAGCTCAGAGAATGGTTGAGTCAGTTTTGATGCAAGCCCGTCTTGATGAGATTCTTCTACCATATCTCGTAATTAAGCATCCTCCAGAGCTTGCCAAGGAAGGTATGTTCGCGCTTCTTTTGTATG
>JACPXY010000059.1 GCA_016196285.1 Candidatus Pacearchaeota archaeon
AGTATGTATAACCATGCCACAAGAAACATTGAGAAAAAATATTTTGCACTATCCACAATTAGATACAATTCTGATGGTAGAAGAATTTATTAGAGAGAACTCTGGAGAATACAAGAAAAAATCTCTTTGGGAAGCTCTGCCTAGAAAAATGATTTATCAAACTTTTTGTGTGATATTTGACTACTTACTAGAATCGGGAAAAATAGCGCAAGACAAAGAAGGATGGATTGTCTGGATTTGGAATCCAGAATTAGTAAGAAAATATCTTAATAAACCAAACTTATCAAGATGAAATCGCAAATCAAATTTGCTGAAGATAAACTGAAAGAAAGTTTGGAGAAACTTAAAGATTCCAAGACAGAAGACAAGAAACTCTACGAGTGGATAGATAGAGCATTAGATGATTTAGAAGAAAATGCTTTTTGTGGAATAAGAATACAAAAAAGATTAATTCCGAAAGTTTACATTGATAAATATAGAATTGATAATCTCTGGAAATATGATTTGCCAAAGGGTTGGAGATTGATTTACTCTGTGGCAAATGGAGAAGTTTGTGTCTTGTCAATCATTCTTGAGTGGATGGATCATAAAGATTATGAAAGAAGATTTGGGTATTGATTCTATTAACGATAGATTATTAAGTATTTAGAATTTATTAAAAAATATGAAGCTCCTCGTGGCATCAAGAGAAGAATATTATTAACTCCTACAACAATATCATTTCATCGAACATTAGATAATTATTTTATTTAAGATATTTATATTTTATTCCCGCCTAGCTTTATCCCTAAGGCAAGACCTTAGGGTATTAGAAGACAATAAAGATTTATTTTGATGATTCTATAATTTCTGATAAAGCAGATTCCTAACCTCGTGCATCCCAATGTTAATCCTGCCTTGCTTTATTCCCAGCAGGATAGGTATAGCTCATTACTTGCTGGAAGTGCTTATTATGCTGCTTGAGAATATTTTTAAATGGCTTCTGCATAGAACATGTATGAAGCGAATAGAAACTGCTGACCAGAAGATGCATTCTGATGCTACGACTCAGCGACGCGTGAAATGGCTTGGAATCTTTCTCCTGCTGATTATGGTCATCAGCAGCGTCGGATACGCCTTTATCTCAAGCCCTGACTCTGAAGAAGAGATAGATACTCTAAGCGAAGAAGGCGTCCAGGAGATTAATGGTAGATGGGTTGCGGTCTGGAATGGGCAAGAACTGGTATTCAGCAGCAGCCCTGAATCTGTGAAGGAAGTTCCGGTGTCTATGAACCTGACGATTGAGGAGTATTACCAGCAGACTGCATACTATGCACAGAATCCTGGACTCCATGCAGAACTTGTGCAAAGTCTGGGGCTATACAGTGCTTTACAGCCTGCGTGCCTTGGTGCGTGCATTGAAGATTTCCCTGAGAAGAACTGCACTGATTTAGTTATCAGCTGGAATAGAACAGGCGACAATCAGGTCTCTCAAGAGAATAAGTGCATCTTTATTCAAGGAGACTTGCGGGCAGTTGATGCCTTCTTGTATCGTCTCTTTGATTTATTGTGAATTCTAATGGCATAATCTGACCTTATGAGAGATTCTTCCAGAAAGCTTTTAAACCGTCATTCGCTGAAGGTGTATGGCTCGAAAAAAAAAGATTGCCAAGAAGACAGAACAACTTGTTCCTTGGACTGTCTGGGCGCTGATTATCCTAGTCATTGCAGGAATTGTGTTCTGGCTTATCTTCAGTTCAATTGGCACTTACAGCTACAAGAATCTGGAGTTCACGAAAGAGAGATATGGCAACATCATCATGCATCACCACAGCTACCTGTATAAAAATCTCGCTGGTGAATTGATAAAATATAATCTGTATCTTCGGGTAGACCCTCGAGATAACGATATCCCTGCTGAAGGAGCGTTTATCTTCAGCAAGCAGGCAATTGCACTGGGTATTAACACAACTGGTTTGCAGGAATGTGAAGACAGCACAATTGCCATCTCACAGCTCTCTTCATTCTTGGCAAATAATGACTTGGTGATTGAAACTGGCACGCCTGATGCTCAACAGGCAGCGCAATATTCTTTGCCTGTTGTGAACTGCACAACGCATCCGCACCATATCACTATTATGCTTCAAGAAGGGAGTGAAAGCAGCGTTGTTGCCCAGAGTGAGCAGTGCTTTGTCCTGAGCGCTGCGAAGTGCGAGATACTTCCAGTCGTGGAAAAGTTTATTGTAGAGTCGATTGTTGATGCTCGAGAACGCTAGCCTCTCTTTTTTATACGCACCATCAAAAGCACGATGTGCCACCACGCACTAAAGTGCGTTATTTGTGACAGGCACGCGTGCCATCAAGAACGAAGTTCTTGACTGCCATCAAGGATTGAAAATCCTTGAGGTTTGGATGCCGAGAGAACTTTCAGTTCTCGGGCACAGAAAATCTACTAGATTTTCTCGTGCTCAAGGAACTACCACACAATTTATGGTGTGG
>JACPXY010000002.1 GCA_016196285.1 Candidatus Pacearchaeota archaeon
CCTTTGAACAGCCCTGGAAGCAGCCATCAGTCTCTTCGGTAAAGGCATCACAGCTCGAAACACAATTTCGAGATTTCGAAGGCAAGGTTGCAGGAGTGTATTCTTCAGCAAGATTTGCGAATGCATGACCGAATTCATGAGCAATGGTAGTATCGGGGCTTTTTGTATTTACACTCATGATATTCTGATACGCTGAACTTCTGATATTTGTCGGCTGCTCTTTCAATACTATTACATAATCATTTGGACAGGCGCTTGCATCTTTGAGCAATGCCCTTGAATGGCAGAAAAGTGCAATGCCTTTATAGAGCTCGCATTCTGGGCTCTGATCTATTTGATAGAGATTAAATGCATCAGAATGTGAGGCCAAGGGCTCTACCTTGAGGAGCAGACTTGCGTACTTTTGTGCCTGTTCTTCTTTTCCGAAAAAGACGATGTTTATTCCTTCTGGATTATTGACTGAGAGAGGATTACAACGTATATCGGAGGGGCTGAGTTTTGGCTGAAGAAAGAAGAGAAGTGCTGCGAGAAGTACAATTCCCAAGCCTATACCCCACAGAAGCTTGTGTTCCATATCTCTGCATACTTTTATTGTTTAAATAGTTAGCTTCTTTCTTTCTATTACTTGTTTTTATTGTTTTCTAATACTCTGAGGTCTTGCCTTGGGGATAAAGCAGATTCCTAACCTCGTGCATCCCACCATTCACTTCATTCATTCCGCAGCAAGCTGACAGAGTATTGCACTCGGTTTTAATCGGAATCCGCTAATTACATCTTGAGCCGTAGCAAGCTACGGAGTATTCCACTCAAGATGTAATAAAGCCAGGCAAGAATGAGATTTAAAGAGATATAATATATTGTTAGCTGATGTCTGCAAAGCTCATCCTATCATAAATAATGAGGTCCTTCTTTTCTTCTTCTGATGCCCTATGGTCTTGCCATAGTGTTCTTCGCTGATTGAGGTACGAAGGTTTTTATATAATCTTCCTCTCGCTACTTCATGAAAGGGGAGCGCTCAATATTTTCTTTTATATTCCTTATCTTTCTGGGAATGTTATTGGTAACTCTGTTTATTCTTACTTCGGTGGATGCACAGTCATGCAATTGTTATGTAGAGTATGAGCGCAGATGCACGAGCACTACTCAGTATCAAACATGCCTATTTAGCGAGGGAGCATCGTGCGGGACGTGGAGTTCGCAGACAGGATGCGGGACAGGCAGTTGTTTTCTTGGCTCTTGCGTGCCGAATGGACAGACCTGTTCTATTGGCCAGAGACTCTGTTTTGATGAAACACGGTACAGAGACTGTGTTCAAGGTACATCTGGCTCTGGAGAGTGGGGAGCGTATGTTGCATGCCCTGCAGATACTCTATGCATTGCAGGAGGAGGCGCATGCATGCCTATTGCCTGTTCAAGTAATGAAGAATGCGATGATGATAATGCGTGCACTACTGATTCGTGCAGTTCTCCTGGAACGACGAATGCACAATGCCAGCACCAAGCACTTTCTTGTCCTACTGGTTATTCATGTTCTGCCGGACAATGTATCGGCGCTTGTACGAATGAATGCTCTGGAGCAGGAGTGACGCAGTGCACTGCTTCTGGATATCAAACGTGCGGATATTATGATGCTGATGCATGTCTCGACTTAAGTGGAATACAAGGGTGTCCGACCGGACAAGTATGCAACAATGGTGCGTGCAGTGTAACAACTATTCTCGGCATGCAAGGATTGCAGAACTTATACCGCTTTGACACTGACAGCTCTCTTCAGGCGAGCGACAGCGTTGGAAGTACAAACCTGCCGTTCTATAATACTAAAGATCCTCCATCTCTCATTGCAGGCAAGTTTGGAAATGCGATTGAGTTAGGGCCTTCTGTGATACGATACTATCAATTCCCCTATGGTTTCTTCAGCTCAAAAAATAGCATCTCTGTCTCACTCTGGTTCAAGACAACTAGTTATACTGTCCTGCTAGGTTATCAGGGATTTTCTCTTCAATCTTCTCCTGCAGGGGGTTGGGTGCCTGCCTTGTATGTCGGCAGTGATGGTAAATTGCGCGGTGAATTTTGGCATGGCTCTGTAGCTCCGATTACCTCTTCCCAGCAGGTGAATGATGGGAAGTGGCACCACGTTGTATTGAGCGCAGATACAAGTGCACAGCGTATGTATCTCGACGGCAATCTAGTGGGAAGTGCCGGAGGCATCAGCACTTCAACGCATTCGACCTTGAAGTACGGACAGCTCGGCGCAGGCCGTACTGCTGGAGGATGGCCGGCAACATCCGGAGGTACTGATTATGGAGGAGCTGCATTTGATGAAGTTGCACTATTTAATCGAGCAGTTTCTGCAGAGGATGCTTATTATTTGTATGCAACGACCTATCCTTCATTGCCTCTTGATTTTGTCGCATCAACTCCTCTTTCTCCCGCAGTTACTTCATCAAACTATGTACCGATTAATGCAACTATCAATAGTTCATCTCTTTCACGCGTTACTTTATACTGGCAGGGTCTTCCTATTACTTTGTATAATGAGTCATTACTCCTCTCCTTGAGCTTTGACCGTCTTCTGCAGTTAGGCGAGAATGCGACATATGTTGTTGATGCTTCAATATACAGCAGGAATGGGACACTGAGCACTGGAACCAGCTATGAACGAGGAAAGCGAGGTTTAGGAGTGCGTACTGATAATGCTCAGGAAGCAGTTACTTTTGCACCTGTTAACTTACCTTCTTCTTACACGATTGAAACATGGTCATTGTTTCCTCTGCCAGCAACATTTGGTTCAGGATACCGTGCACTGACTCGCTCGCCAAATTCTGAACTCCATGTTGCAGTGAACAACAATGGAGACTTAGGAGTTTATACTACTGCTGGTTTTGTCTCTGGAGGATATAATATAAATGCTCTTGCTGGATGGCATCACTTTGCTGCAGTCTCTTCTGCAGGCAGGACTGACTTTTATGTCGACGGCAGTAAGATGGGAAGCGCCAATGCACAGATTATTTCTTCAGTGGTACGCGCTGGGAATGGCAATTTTGACGGCACTTTTGGCAACCAATGGGGAACTATTGATGAGTTTAGAATCTGGGGACGTGCATTAAATCTTGGGGATATTCAATTGCTGTCCCAGTCCAATGTTAAAAAAATCTGGCCTGGACAGTGGCAGGTATCTGCTGCATATACTGGCTTGCCTGATGGAGAGTATACTTATCAGGTACGTGCATATGGCTTAGGGCGCAATTCTACTGCTCTACGTTCAATCCAAGTCGGCGATGAACAGCGATTCTCTGGATTGCCCAATCCGTCAGTGCACTTGAGCTTTACTGGAAGCGAGCAGATACCTGTAAGTGTTCCTGGAGCATTCAGGCGTGTTGGAGATATTACATATGAAATAAATGGTATTGATAGAACTTCTGGAAGATTCAGCAGAACAACAGACTCTTATATAGTGATTCCTTCTGAAGCATTTCCTTCTTATCCTCGACTTGAGCAGTCTACGAGCGAGTATCCATTTACATTCTCTATTTGGTTTAATACAGAGAAAAATGGTGTTATTCTTGCGCAATTGACGAACAGCACTGAGCCACGCAGCTTGCCTTACGGTTGGGTGCCTGCGCTATATATTGATACTTCTGGAAAGCTGCGCTCCAGCGTGTTTTGGCATGGCAGCGTACATGCACAGCTTGTGTCTCCTGGACGTGTTAATGATGGGAAGTGGCATCAGGCCTCTGTCGCGTACTCGAATGGAGTTGAGTCGCTTTATCTTGATGGAGCATTGATTGGAACACAGGCTCATTCAGTTATTGGGAATAACTATGACTACTCCTATCTTCTCGGCACAGGCTATACTTTAGGTTGGCCAGCAGCCGTACCTCTTCGTTCAGCATTAATTGGCCATTACTGGTCACAATATGAAGGATTGCTTGATGAGATGCGTGTCTATCACCAAGCATTCAATGTGAGTCAGGTGCAGCAGCTCTATCAGGAAGAGTACGAGCACTTCTCTGTTCCAACATCAGTATCGTGCGTTATAACTGGCTGTGCTTCTGGAGAGCTGTGCATTGCGAATATGTGTGTGCCTGCCGTGCCTGTGCCGTATCGCCACTTCAGGTTTGAGGAAGGATATGGATCGAATGCAAGGGAGAGCATTACCTCTATTCTTACAGGCATTCCATATCAGACAAACGCTGTCTCTTGGACATCAGGCATTCAAGGCGGAGGCATACGATTTACCGGCAATCAATTTGTAAATGGACCGTATTTGGAAGTAACTCCTGGAAAAGAGATGTCCCTGTCAGTCTGGTTCAATACTACATCTACAGGGGTAATTGCTTCATCGAGCAACGCATTTCCACTATCAGGAATTCCATCGAGTTACGCTCCTATCATTTATGTTGATACACAGGGTAAGCTCAGGGCTAAATTCTGGGATAATTCATTCTCAAATGTGTATGCGTCGAGCTTGCGTGTTGATGATGGGAAGTGGCACCATACTGTTCTGACTGCGAATGCAAGCGGGCAGTCATTCTATCTTGATGGAGCATTAGCAGGAAAAATTAATACACCTCCATTACTCCTCTTAACGAACTATATCGGCACAGGCTATACTAACGGTTGGCCGCGTACAACAGGTGGATGGTCATACTTCAATGGAGTCATTGATGAATTCATGGTTTTCAATGTTTCTCTGAATCGTGAACAGATTCAAGCACTCTATGCGGGCGAGAGCTATGATACAGAAGCAATATCCTGTACAAACCAGTGCGGTTCGACTGGAAGCACACAATGCCTCGGTGCTCAGGTACAGACTTGCGGGAACTATGATACCGACTTATGCCTCGAATGGAGCACCCCTGTATCTTGTAATAGAGGATATTCTTGCAGTGTTAACCAGTGCACTCCAGATTCTTCTCTTGTTGTTGGGCTTGTCCATGATGTAGATTTTGATTCAACTCCTGGCTTTTTCTCTTACCAGTATTACTCAAATGGCGAGTGCAGACAGTCAAGCTGGACATCATGGTTAAGCGAAGGCAGGAATGGTAATGGAGCACACACCGAACCTTCGACATATCTTGACCCTTTTGTTCCTATTACACCTGCTTCTGAATATTCAATGAGTGTCTGGACCTTGTTCCCCTTGCCAGCAACACCTTCTGGAGCACATACTTTCGCTAGCAGTACAGGCACGAGTGTCAAGCATTTGATGATTGACAACCAAGGAATGCTCGGACTGCGGAATACGGGAACTTTCTATTCTTCAGGGTATAGCACAAGTTCCTTATCAGGATGGCATTTGATTACGCTTGTTGCTTCAGCAGGCAGGAGCGACTTCTATGTTGATGGTGTCTTTAAAGGCAGCATATCGCAGAAAGTCAGCGATTCTATTCACTTCCTGGGCAACAGTGATCCTCGGAATTTGTATGCAGGATTGTGCTTTGTCAATTCCGGAGATTATTGGGGAACGTTTGATGAGTTTAAACTATGGAACCGCGCTCTAAGCGCGAGTGAAGTCAGCCAGTTGTATGCAACATAATTGCAATCTTTATAAAGAGGGTTTTTCTTGATTGTTGATGGATAGGAATGAAAAGATTGCAAGGGAGAACCTTCTTAGAAAGAGCGAGAAGGTTCTAGGAATTAGCATTAAGGGATATGATTTTAATAATGGGATAGATTATGAAAAGATTATAGAGAGTTTTAAGAGTACTGGATTTCAAGCTTCGCATTTTTCCAGAGCAATTGAGATAACTAATAAGATGATTCAGGATAAGGCATTTATATTTCTTGGATATACTAGCAATATGGTAAGCTCTGGACTTCGAGAAGTGATAAGATATCTTGTAGAAAATAGGAAAGTAAATGTTCTTGTCACAACAGCAGGAGGAATTGAAGAAGATATTATTAAATGCCTTGGCGAGTTTAAATTGGGAGACTTTAGGGCAAACGGAAAGGAGTTGAGGAATAAGGGAATTAATAGGATAGGAAATATTTTTGCTTCAAATAGCTTGTATGTTGAGTTTGAAAAATTTATGGGGAAAGCATTGGATGAATTGTATGAAGAGCAGGAAAGAACAGGTAATGTCGTATGTGCAAGCGATTTAATATGGAAATTAGGAGAAAAGATAAATAACAAAGAAAGTATATGCTATTGGGCTTGGAAGAACAAGATAAGAATTTACTGCCCTGCTTTGCAGGATGGTGCTTTAGGAGATAATATTTATTTTTCTTCTTTTAAGCATAAAGACTTTAAGATAGATATTGTTGAAGATATAAAAAGATTAAATGATTCAACAATTGGATTGAAGAAGTCAGGAGTTATAATTTTAGGAGCAGGAGTTGTCAAGCATTCTATATTGAACGCAAATATGCTTAGGAATGGAGCAGATTATGCTGTTTACATAAACACTGCGCAGGAATATGACGGAAGCGATGCGGGAGCTTTGCCTGAAGAAGCTGTTTCATGGGGGAAGATAACTCCTAATGCTGAAAGTGTGAAAGTCTTTGCGGATGCGACAATTGTTTTTCCCTTATTGGTTGCGAGCACTTTCGCCAAAGTAAATTAATCTTAAAATATCAATAATTCTGTTAATCAGTATAATATTTGTACAGAATTCTCGTGATGGATAATTCTGGAAACGAAGACCAATCAACAGAATTATCTATAATTGGAGGAAGTGGGAGCAGGAGAGTTTTGCTAGATAAATGCAACTAGGGAAGGCAAAAGCAGGAAACATGGCAAGTTTAAATTTTAGTCCATAAAGTATAAAAACTAGAATAAAATATTTAAATTGCTTATGGCAAATAAAGATAATTA
>JACPXY010000065.1 GCA_016196285.1 Candidatus Pacearchaeota archaeon
ATCTCAGGTAACGGCTTTTGAAGAAACGTATGCTTAGCTCTGGGTGCTATAAAGGCACGGGTATGATTTTCCATCGGATTCACCTCCTTTGAACTACGATTCTAGTTCAAAAGTGTTACCGATGTATTTCATCTTCTGCAGAGTAAAAATATCTTGACAATCCCCTCCTGATTCCCTACCATAAATATATGGCTCAGGAATCGGAAAACTATGTTGAGGGAAATAAAAAAGGAGTAGCACAGGATATTGGTTTTACTCTTGGAGGAATTGCGTTTGGAGCAGGAGTTTTGGGAATTGTCCTTTTCGTCCTGAATTACTTTAATATCGTCTCTCTTTCAACACTTTCCCCTTCCCTCTCATTCCTCCCGCACCGGAGTCCAACTCAACTTCCTCCTCCCTCTCCCACTCAATCTACCTCTCCTACAAGGGGAAATGCCGTATTTACTCCCTCGCTCAATCCAGAAAGCCAAAAAGGATCATTGATTGATAGCTATAACGTGTTTTATACCCTTGTTGGAAAAGTTACAGCAATTTCTCCCTCTGCTGCACAGAGTGGAAAATATACTATAGAAGTGACTTCTCGAGATGGATCTCAAGTATATAGAATGACAGAAGTTGGAGGACCTGATATCGTAAAATCAAGCACTGGAAATAGAAAAATGGAATTTAAAGAAATTCGCCAGGGAGATGATGTATTAGTGGATGTAAGCGTTACTCCTTCCAAAACAAGCCCAGAACCCAAGATATTTCTGAGCCAAATCACTATCTTAAGCCGATAGTATTTGCATGACTTGCAAATACATGCTATAATTGAAAATGAGTGATAGTATGAGACCAAAAGAAGAACAACCATTACCCAAAGGATCCTCAATGTCTCGCCGATCAGCGTTAGGAACGATAGGTGGAGGTTTATCAGCCGTCTATGTCGCGCTACGAGGAGATCCCCGTCCAGCACGAGCAGAAGGACAAAACGCCCCAACCGAACAACAAATTATCGACCAAACCAATAAACTCAAAGAAGCTGCAAAACAATTTAGCGTGGATGATATTGCGTATCGAATTTCCAATGCATACGTATATAAAGATATGTGGCATATGGCTTTCCAAGGAGCAATTATCCAAGATAATCCTTCCCTTGGGGTAGTACTTGCCAATTCCATGGATGAATTGCATGAAAAAGGACTTGACTCTACGCTTGATGCCTTCTATCAAATACCCCCACAAGAAGATTTTGATGATAACGCAGTAGATACGAATGATTCATTTCTAAAAAGAGTTGCTCACTTCCAATGGCCTCAAAGAATTGCGAATTGGTTTTCTGAAAAAAGAGCACGGTTTGAAACCGGAGTTCCTGTTGCCAAAGCGAAAGACTATGGCCCATTTACTTCTTTTCGAACACAACGATATGTAGGACAACTCTGGAGCGATGGAAGAATAGAGCGAATCTTAGTTGGAGATGTAGTGAAAAATGTTGGAAGAACAATGAGTGGAAAAACAATTCCAGGAGACAAGATTATTCCAGATTCAGCTCTTTTACCCGAACCAGAAGTAATTCCATCTGTACCAACAGGAGTAACAAACCCACCAATCGAACCTCCTCGCACAAATAATTCTTTAGAATTCCCTGTGGTACAACAAGGAAGAGGACAACAAACCTCTTGGGAAACTCAAAAAGCACCCAATAGCCCAATTACTCCAACTGTTCTAAGACCTGATGCTCTTACCAAAGCAACAGATACATGGTTACCTAAGAAAGGAATTACAGGAATAAAGTTTAAATATCTTCCAATATTTGATGGATACAATTATCCAGGAGTGCAGAGAGAGTTTGATGGTGGCACTTCAAGACTTACAGACACTCCGGGTGGACCTAGTTTTGTTTATAAATATTCCAGAGAGATTGTAGGAAATCAGTTCGTTATTTATTATGCTCCTAGAGACGCAGAAAATCTTACCAAGATACGTTCTGCTACTCCTGAGATGCTCGATAAGTTTGGAAGAAATTTCTCCCATTTAGTTGGGAATCTCATTGCATCTTCATTAATCTTTCTTTTCCTACTAATCTTTACTTCAAAAACGTATGCTGTCCAATGTGGAGATCTAAATTACATTAGAGACCCTCAAGCAATGGATGCCTGTGTTGAATCAACTCTTTGCGGCCCAAATGAACCTCCTATCTACAGAACCTGCAATAAAGCATGCACAGATCCAACTGGGAATAAACCTATTTATCAAAGGCGGGTTGGATTTGAATATGCAAATGCCGAATCATGTAGCGTCTTAGTGCTATTTAAGACGCTTGATGACTGTAGAGATATTAATGTAGAAACAGGACAAGCTACTGAGTTGTCATGCTCAGGCACGTGTAACCCTACCCGAGCAAATCCAAATGGTAATCCTCCAATTATTGATACCGGAGCATGTACCGGAGGTTCCTATTGTACCGGAGGAATTGATAATGTTTGCAGTACTGTTCCAAACCCAACTACCACAAGTCCAGGGTGGTGGTGTGAAGGATGGGAATGCGGATTTGATTGTTCGGATGCCAGCACCAATACATGCAGTGTTCATACTGGAAGTCAAAATGGACAATTCACTACACAAGCTTTATGTCAAGCAAGTACCTCCTGTCAACCTTCATCATCTACTCCTACTCCCACTCAATCCCCTGGTACTGTCTGTAACCCGAATTGCCCAGCAGCCTCAACGGTTACCTGTGGACAAACGGTAAGGAATGGGTGTGGCACTCCCTGTGGATATACCGGGACAAGCGGCTGTTCTGCTTCACCGACTCCCTCTCCCTCTCCCACTCCAAGTCCAACCCCTATTCCAGGAACTGTAGTTGGTCCTTCATGTACCAATGGGGTATTCTCAGGATGCAACAGGGTAGGAGTAAATGGTAATTGTTGTGATTGGGGTACTGGATCAACATGGATACAATGTAATACCTATTGCTCTGGAGGATGCAGCGTAAAACCGAATGCATGCCCTCTCCCCACTGCAGTTCCAACGACTACTTCAAATGCTTCTTCTGCTACTCCTACTCCTAATTTTACTTCTGGATCAACCTGCTGGGTGTGTAATCGAAATACATGGTTATTACGATCTGGATCTGGAACTTGTAATGGTCTTTCATCAATTCCAACCTGCAGATTTAATGATCCCTCAACCTTTGGCGGATGCTCGAGTGGATCGAATTTAAGTAACCAACTGTGCGAACCACTTCCAACAACTCCTCCCCCCCCTCCTCCAACTGCAACACCAACTCCAACCCCTACTCCTTTCTATCGCATTTACGGAAGTGTCTATCTGGATACCAATGGAAACAATGCCATTGATGCATCAAATGCAGGATACGGCACAACAGTAAATAGAACAGGTGGGTCTGGAAGTGCTCCACTCTTTGTTACCAGTAGCCCCAGTACTGGGGTTTATCAGTTTACTCCCCTTCTTGCAGGGTCTTTTACTGTTACGGTAAATACTCCAGTAGGATACAGGGATGTATTAACTAATTTTACCAACCCAGTAGTAATTACCAATGCAGATCAACCAGGCAAAAGCTTTTTAGTCAGAGGATTTACTATTGCGGGAAATGTATTTATCGATAGAAATAAAAATCAAGTAAAAGATGTTTCCGAATCAAATTACTTAGAAAGTATTCAAATTGACTCATCTCCAAGTGGTACTTCCAACTATCCAGGGAGTGGGAGCTTTCTTATCGCAGCACTGAGATCTGGAACAGCAGGCTATGCCATTTCCTACCAAAATCTTCCAACTGATTTCTCAATGATCTATCCACAAAATGGCACTCCTCCCTCTTATGCCAGGATAAATGTTGGAAACCCAGGATGCTCAACCGACACAACACATGGCTCTTCCTGTGATGGAGATGGTAATGTAATAAATCTTAACTTTGGCATTACGAATGCATTTCCCTGGGTGCAGGGAACTTCAGGAGACATGAGAATTGATGCTGGCTATACTCAAGCAATTCCCCCCACCAAACTCGCTTCTCTTGCAGGTGTTGGTGGTTCTCCTGGTATTATCTTCTCCGGAGACTCAAGCTTTAGATTTTGCTCAGGCTCTGTAAGCGGCAGCTGTTTAGACCGATCTTCTCCTACAAGGTGGGTAGTTGGAGGACTTTCTGCCCAGTATCCAGAAGTATTTGTACCAAAGAATCTGGGAGTGATGAGAACTTCCTACAGTTATTACACAGCAACTGCTTTGCAAAATGGAATAGCGCTTACTGATCTCTCCACCCAATGTCAAGGGGCAACACTTTCTCCCTGTCAACTCTCAACAAGTATCCCCAATGGGGTGTATGTTGCCAATGGAAATGTCAATCTTACCTCATCAGGAGGAACGTACACCTTTCCCCCAAATGCACGAGTAATAATTCTCATCAATGGGAATCTTACTATTGCTACCAACATTATTGTCCCCATAGGCGCATCAGCAACATTCTCCACATCCAAAAGTATTATTGTTGACAAAACAATTGGTGTTGCCTCCTCAACTTCCTGTGACCCTTCAACAAGCTCAGGATGCAACATTGAAGGATTTTATAGCGCTGATGAAAACTTTGTTGTCGATACCTTTGCCACCACTCCGACTACCGTGTGCAATGCCAATGGAACACCCCTTGACCAACGACTCAATCTTGCAGGCGC
>JACPXY010000067.1 GCA_016196285.1 Candidatus Pacearchaeota archaeon
GCAAGAGCTGTAGTAGAGTGTAAGGTTACCATGAGGGTGCAGAAGGGGTTAAGAGAAAATTACTTGTGCGCCCCGAAGGTAAACGCTAGATTAATAGTAAGGACTGACTTATTCCATAAGCAATGAAGTGCCGGAACTAATCTGCCCATCTTTTTCATGCTATTCAAAGGTGCTGGTTCTTTAAATAGATTACGGTTAAAACTCCAGCACGTCTGCTTCTGCCTTTTGCTCTGCCAAGAACTTCTTCACTGCTGCTGAAAAATCATCTGGGCCGCATACATAAAAATGTTGAGTGAAATTAGAAACTTTCTTCTTCAAGAATGCTTCATCTATTCTTCCGTATGAATATCCCTGCTTTTCTTCTCGTGTTAATGTTAAGATTAGTTTATCTCTGAATAATGACCTCAGTTCCTGCTCGTTGATAATATCCTTATGCATCTTGTTTGAGTAAATGAGTGTGTTTCCTGCTAAGGACTTGTCTTTATTCAGCTGCCTGAAGATTGCCAGGAATGGGGTAATACCAGTTCCTGCTGCAATGAAGACTCCTTTATTTTGATAGCGCACTGAGCCGAATATGTCTGCGATACTAAGCTCGTCTCCGGGCCTGAGCTCGTGGAGTCTCTTGGTCATGCCACCATATCTCTTTATGATAAATTCTAGAAATGGGTCGTCATTCGTTGAGGTAAATGTGAATGGATGCTTGTCATCTCTTAATCCTGATTTGTTAATAGAGACAAGTGCTGAATGGCCTGGAATGAACTGAAATCCTGCTGGCTTCTCGACGATGAAGCGCTTGACATCATGCGTAACTTCTTCAATCTGTATAATCCTAACGACGTGCTCCTGCGCCATGAAGTACGATTAGAGGTATACTATAAATAGATGTGCCTCATAAGAATCTGGAAATCTGCTCTTCTGATATTCTTGCCTGTTTTAGAATTCCTTTGAGTGTTCCTATCTTTATCTCCCTGTGCATAGGAATAACTGTCCCTATCTTTCCTTCCACTGATTCCCTTACAACTGAAACATGACTTCCTCTCTGTCTTAAAACCCTGAATCCTAGTTTATTACAGAGAATCTTCAATAATACTTCACCAGAAACTTTACGCAGTTGCGGCATTCGATCTAACTTCAAAGAAAGTCACAATTGATCTTTGCTTCTTTCTAAGAGGGAAATCTTCTAAATATAATTCTGTTGCTTCTCTGAGATTCTGAATGGCTTCCTCTATTGTATATCCTTGGCTCACCGTACCTACTTCAGGACATTCTGCAACATACATCTCCTCTTCTTTAGTCAGTACCACTGTTAAAGTTCTGCTCTCCATAATTATATACTATTAAATTAGTATAAAAATGTATTGTCTTTAGGACTGCTACCCTAATTGAATCTCTCTAACCTCATGGAGCCAATTAATAATCGCCTTGCATTCATGCTCTGATTTAAGATCTATCTCGTGATCTATATAGTATATCTTCTCCCTGCCTTTGAATTGCTCGTATGCCTCGCATGCAAGCCTAATATATTCTGTGTCAGTCTCCCGCCACTTTGCTCCCTCTGATTTCCAGCGCTGTTTTAGATGCTGCTGCACCACTCCAAATCCTGGATTAAGAATTAATGCGAAAGGCTCTTGTAGCTCTGGCAGATAGAACTTCTTGGTGAGCTGCCGATAGGTTTCTGCTGTCTCTTCATCCAGCCAGCCACGCTTCAGATAGACCTCGTTGAATGCCTCTTGGTCATAAATGCATCGATTGCCGATAATAACTTTATCTGGATGCTGTTGAGCTATCTGCATATATTCTACATTCTCGAGACTCCGCTGACAAATCTTTAAAGCCAGACGCGAGAGCGGCTCAAGTTCCAAGGAGATGGTCTTTGTCTTGAGTTCTGGCATGAAAATATCTGGACCGCAGAGCAGGGATACTAGTGTTGTCTTTCCCGCACCCTGCGGACCAGCAATAAAAACAAGGTTTGGCATTATGCACTCAATGCGAGAGGCTCCTCAAGACCTGCTTTCAGCTTAATCTTGTGTTGTTTCTTTCCATTTCCTTTTTCTCTCACAAAGTCATACTTACGCTCGTGTGTTGGCTCCAGTTGTATGCGCCATCCATTCACGACAGGTGCATTGCAATACAATGCAAACGTGTACCTTGCAAGGTCGACCATACCTGCTACGATCTGCTGTTCAGAATCCTTCTTGAAACCTAAAAATTTAGGCAGATACCCTGCATATTCAATCTCAAGCTGCCTCTGCACTGAATTTTCATCACGCTTTCCTGGCTGCTGCAGATGCGCTCGCGTAATAGTGAATGAATAAATCCTTCCGTCATGCGCATCAAGAATGAATGCGTCTCCTTTCTCTTTTCGTATCTTTCCTTGGTACGAAACTCCAGGGTCATGCATCACTGTACCAACTTTTATCAGAATCTCATCTAATGTTGCAGGGCGCCTGGTCTCCCGGCGTTTTGTCACAATATGCTCATAAGAAACTCCTGTTGACAAAGGCAGAAACTCGCTCTTCTCCTTGAGATGAGTTCCTCCTTTCTCAATTACTACCAGGCGTTCTTCATCCTTAGTTCCGTAAAAATGATTTATGCCAACTGCATCTGTATTCACTGGATCCTTCAAGAACCGCGCATGAGCTGCCACTGGGAAATCAAATGCATTCAGGAATTCGGTGATGCTTGGTTCCTTGCCTGTTCCGTGCATTTGAATGTCAAACTTAACTTCATACTCGAATTCGCTCAGTTCTTTCGGGATATTGAATACATCAGAGACATCTAGGAGCTTTGCTGCCTCTGCGATGAATCCTCCCCCTGTTCTTCCTGACGCGAAGAATGCTTTGTAGGCAGCGGTAAGTGCTGTCCTGTCCATGTTCTTTAACGCACTTTTGAGTGCTGTTTGCCAGGCAGGAATCACTGGCTCTGTACATCTGCTTTTATAATCATAACTTGAGCTATAACATCCTCCCATTTCAATCACCTCCTTTCAACTGATGAAGATGCGTTAGAATGAATGCGACTCGCTCCGACACTGGAAGCACCGGCACTTTGATCAAGTTATGCCCTCTCTGTTTATACGTGCGTTCAATCTCATGATGGATTAGTTGTGCTTCTTCTGGTGTTTCCTTTCTAACTGAGTCGGAGAGAAAGGAAAGCAAATCCAACAGGAAGACTGTATCATACACGTGAAGATTTGCTGCTTTTCCTATCTCTTCTGGAACTGAGCCAAGCAAAAGCCGCGCATATGCGAGATTGTCGAATGCGCCGCGATCATGAAAGCAGAGATTCTCTTTGTGTGTTTGAGCATGGAGCTGCTTTTCCCTGCTCTCCTGCCTTCTCAGAATCTCAAGCTGTCTATAGCTCAATTCCTCTCTTGTCAGCGAAGCATTCCGGCGTTCAGTGAGCACTTCCCGCGCAACCTCTTCCAGTACAGAGTATCCTTTATCCTTGAGAGCCTTGATAAGCGTCGACTTTCCTGAACATGGTCCTCCGGTCACTACTATACGTCTCAGCATAGTATAGTATAGTGTTGTAAACAGTATACACTTTTCTTACCATCTTTTGTCACTAGCGTTGTACTATGTGCTATACTTAAATACTTAGTTACATCTCTCAGAATATGATTACTGCAGATATTGTTAAAAAAATTGAATCTTTTGTCTATCACAAGCCGAGAAGCATTCAGGAGATTGCAGGTCATCTTGACAAGAATTGGAGGACTGCTGACCGATACATTGATGAGATAGAAAAGCAATTCGGTACTCTCGCGACTCGTGTCTTTCGCGGAGGCACACGAGGTGCCTTGAAAATCGTGTACTGGGCTTCTATTGAGAAAATTAGCAGTTCGGTATTTCAGGAGAGACTTGAGGAAGATATCATGCGCCTAAAAAGGAAAGAGGACTTCTCTGCATTTGATATCTTCCAGCATGTGCCTGACGCCAAGAAGAAAGTAGAGGTGTATGACCATGAAGCAGACAACTTGCCTGAATTTCGAGACTTGCTGCTGAGCGCTGAGAAGCAAATACTCGCCTTCTCAGGAAACCTTTCCTTTATCAACCTGCACAATAAACGTGAAGACTCTTTTTTCGTCTTTGACAAGCTAGTGAAGAAGAAAGTATGTGTCAAAATCCTGAGCAGAGTCGATATTGCCGGCAAAGAGAATATTGAACGCATGTTATCTTTGAACTTCAAGAATGGAAAGGAAATGATTGAGATCCGGAATAATGAACAGTCCCTGCGGGCAGTCATTATAGACAATAAAATAATGCGCATCAAGGAAGTCAAAGAGCCTACTGGAAAGGTGCATGAGTTGAACAAGAAGCTCTTCATCTACTATACTATCAGGGACAAGGAATGGATTGAATGGCTGACGCGCATCTTCTGGAAGAGATTCTCTTCGTCTATTGATGCTCAGAAGCGGCTTAGTGAGCTAGCAAAGCTGAAGTTTAAGTAGAGATTTTATTCTTTCCTAATATCCCATAGCTTATATGGGATAAAGCAAGGCAGGAAAGAGATTCTAAAGTTAAATAATGAATATTGTTAGCTGATGTCTGTAAAGCTCATCGTATCATAGATAATGAGATCCTTCTTTTCTTCGTCTGATGCTCTATTCCGCCGAAGGCAAAAGCTTGATGTGGGGAGTTTCACTAGGACTATTACCCCTACTCTTGAATATTAGTTATAGTTTAGGAAGTTAATATTCGTAAGTTTTATTA
>JACPXY010000068.1 GCA_016196285.1 Candidatus Pacearchaeota archaeon
TCTGACAGCAGCACTTGTACAACTTGCTCGTGATCCTTATCAGTAGTTCTGATGAAACGACCGTAGTGTATGTTGAGTGCTTTCCATGCATCAGTGAACTCAGGAATCAGATGATCGACAAAAGTCTTGGGTTTTTTTCCTGCTTTTGCAGCAGCATCTTCTATCTTCTTTCCGTGCTCATCAGTGCCTGTCAGAAAGAATACTTCCCTCCCTTGTAGACGATGCCAGCGGGCGAGTATATCTGCAGCAAGAGTCGTATAGGCATGGCCAATGTGCGGCTTGTCATTTGGATAATAGATTGGTGTTGTTATATAGTAGGGCTTCATCGACTATACAAGGAGAGAGTGTATAAAAAGCTTTGTTGATGCGAGCATAAAAGTTTATATAGTGAGGGATAGTTGTTAATTAATGTATAAAAGAGGGGTGTTAATTGCATCAATTTTCTTTCTCTTCCTATCTTTTGCATTCGCCGCTGCACAAGAAACGTCTGGAGCTGCACCGCTTCCTGATACAACGATTCCTGCAGATACATCTGTTCCTGCCACTGAAGCAGATGCACCTCCTGCTGAAGCAACAGATACTTCTACTGATACATCTGAGACAAGTGCTACTGATTTATCTTCTGATACTTCTCCAGATACCTCCTCCGAAGAAAGCGATACTGCTGATGCCTCTGCTTTGGATGAAGAACCTGCCGAATCACAACTCAGAGGCCCAGGCATCACACCTGACAGCGCTTTGTACGGCTTTGTAGAGAAAGGCATCCTAGAACGATTCAGGTCTGATTTGGACAATGTAGAGAAGAAAGCTGCAGAGATACAAGCTATGATTGAAGAAGGAAAGATTGCTGAAGCACGCATTGCTCTAACACGATTTAACCAGTATGCAGACATCCTTGAGAAGGAGATTGATCCTGATACGCAGGAAGAAGCAAAACGAATTTCTGCAGCTATACGGCAAGCTATTGGCGAGATAGAGTCTGAAATACCTGCTGAAGATAAAGAAGAGTTTGTTGATGAGGTGCTTGCCCGAACTGAGAAGATAGAAACAGCTGCCGAGATTGCAGGCAAAATCAAGGAGCTCTGCGAAACCCTTTCTAAACTTGATCCTGATCAATATTCTCGAACCTGCAAGACAGGCGATGATGCACCTAAATGGCAGAAAAAGCTTGATAAGGATTTAACTGATGAGCAGAAAAAAGACGCAAAAATATTTATTGAGGTTATGACTCAATGCTTTAAAGACGCAACAAAATGCCAGTGCGATAAAATCCCAGTAAAGGCCTTTGCAGACCAATGTGCTGGAGTTGTTCCATTATATGCGCAATGCCAGCAGGGAGATGAAGCGATGTGCGAGGAAGCAGACAAATTGAGCGAGGGTATAGAGGATTCTCTTCCAGATTACCTACAGGAGATACTTGCCGACTTGGAGGATGAATTTGAAGGCGGGCAATATGATAACCATGCTCCTCGAATATGCCAGGAAAAAGGAGCTAAAACAAGGATAGCATGCACGAGAGTCATGATTTTGGAAGGAAATGAAGATGAAGATGGCCCTCCTCAAGAATGCAAGCAGGCAATGATTGAGGCTATTGACAGAGGAGTTACCAGTGAGAGAGAGCTAAGAAAGATATGCGAGAAGATAATGTTTGAAGAAAATGCACCTGAAGAATGCATCGCTGCAGGAATTACAGACGGGAGAGAATGCGGAAAATTCATGTTTAAGGAAAGCGCCCCGCAGGAATGCATAGATGCAGGACTAACAGGAGACAGGCAGTCTGACCATAAAAAATGCAGAGAAATTATGGATGGATTAAGAGGGCAGGAAGGGGACTCCCATGAAGGAGAAGGATTTGGAAGAGGACCAGGTCCTGGATTTAATATGGATTGCAAGAGAATAGAAAACTCAGAGGAAAGACTAAAGTGCTTTGACGGAGCAGCCTCATTTGCCCATCAGGAAAGAGAGGAATTCGGAGACTTTAATGATAGATTCAAGCAGACACAAGAAGCACAGAATCGGTGTGCAGAATCATGTTTAAGCCAAGGAAAGGCATGGGACTTCACGGGTGGAGAGTGCAGATGCAGAGATTCTCCGCGCAGAGAGGAATTCAGAGATGATAACTTTAGAAGAGAGGAATTCAGAGATGATTTCAGAGAGGGACCTCCTCCAGAGCAATTTGATAATCAAGGACCTCCGCCTGAATCTCTGCCTCCGAGTGAACAGCAGCCTTCAAGTACTTCTCCTAGCACCGAAGGCAGCACGAGTTCATCAAGTTTTGAGAGCACTTCCAGTTCATCAGATACTAGCTCATCCTCAGGTTCATCAGGAGATTCAACAAGCTCCGGTACTTCAAGTAGCTCATCCTCAGGTTCATCAGGAGATTCAACAAGCTCCAGTACATCATCATCTTCAGGATCAGGCATTACCGGCAACGTGATCTTGAATCCTGATTTGTCCTCTAATCAGTTCATCAAGTACTTCTTTGGTAAATAAGATACTCTCATTTTCTATTACGCTTAGGCCTTTTTGAGGTTTATTTTTTTCTAATACTCTCTAGTCTTGCCACAGAGATGAAGCCAGGCAAGAATGAGATTTAAAGAAACATAATACATTGTTAGCTGATGTCTGCAAAGTTCATCGTATCATAGATAATGAGGTCCTTCTTTTCTTCTTCTGATGCATCCTATCTAGCCATGAGCCACGCTCTGAACTAAAATTACGTGAGTATAAAGATTTAAAAAGCACTTTTTGTATCATGGACAATGACACAAGGATTGTATCATTATCTCCGCGAAGCATGGAAACAGCCGACGCGCGAGGCTATGCAGTCGCGCTTAATTGCCTGGCGTGCAAGTGAATCAGTAGTGAAAGTTGAGAAGCCATTGCGGCTTGACCGCGCTCGTGCACTTGGATATAAGGCGAAAACAGGCTTTGTCGTACTGCGTGTGCGTGTCAAACGAGGCGGGCGGCAGCGACCAAGGCATAAGCACGGCAGAAAATCAAGAA